>JAITKU010000283.1 GCA_031278255.1 Eubacteriales Family XIII. Incertae Sedis bacterium
CGCCGGGCCGGATGGCAGAGAGCGTTACAAACTTGCCGGATTTCTCATGCGTATCGATCAAACGGGTCAAATCGATATCGCTCACGCCGTCGCCGTAGGTCAGAAGAAAACGCTCGCCCTCCACAAATTCTCTTATGCGCCGTATGCGCCCGCCCGTCTGCGTGTGCAAGCCCGTGTCCACGACCGTGACGCGCCAAGGCTCCGCGACGTTCGCGTGCGTGGTCACCCGGCCGCCGCTCGCGAAGTCAAACGTAACATCGCTGCGGTGCAAATAATAATCCGCGAAGTATTCCTTGATGACATAGCCTTTGTAGCCGCAGCAAATGATGAACTCATTTATGCCGTAGTGCGCATAATATTTCAAAATATGCCACAATATCGGGGCGTCCCCGATTTCTATCATGGGCTTCGGACGCAGATGCGATTCCTCGCTTATGCGCGTTCCCAAGCCTCCCGCAAGAATCACGGCTTTCATATATCTTTGTACACTCCTTTTGTGCGGCAAAGACTACAGCGGATTGTTGCGCCGTTGTTCCGCGCAATGCGCCCATATCGCCTCGCCGAACTTGCCGCGATCGCGTTGCCGCAACGCGCCCTCGTTTCCGTTTCCCGCATCCGTGCTTTCTTTACGCAAGACATCGATAAGATCCTCGATGTTTATCGTTTCCTCGATAATCACTTCCCCGCCGTACACAAGGGATCGCAACAGCGCGTCGTTTATAAGGCCGGATTTCGGTATGCTGCATTCTTCCTTTCTGTATTGCTTTGTTTCCAAGTTGTATTCGAGAAGCCGATTGGTCTTTACGCATCGCACGTAAAGCGTTTCACCGACCCGCGTCGGCTTCGCATAATTCGCCCGGCCTCGGTGCAGGTTGGCGTTGTAAACGATGTCGCATTCGCTTTGCATGACTTCATCCACACAATACGTCTGCGTCGGTATATCGAACACCCATACGGAATTGTCATAACTCGGGATCAGGCGGAGTTTATCACCGTATCGCAAAACGGCATAAATCCCTATATTGTACTCATTTGTTATTTCATGTGGAAACGGGAATACGGTATATGCGTTCGTCTCATAATTCCACCTGAACAATCCGCCGTCTGTACTTAAAGACGGCAACCAAAAATCCTTTCCGTCGAATTCAATGCCGCAGAACGCTACGTTTGCGTTTCCGACGGTGCGAACTTCATAATCGAAGGTGCGCACATCGAACACCACGATCTTGTTCCCCTGATTATACGGAATAAATACCTTGTTCCCCACCGGGAAAGCGAAGCGAAAAGAACACCTATCGACAGTGACGATTTCGGAACCGCGGCGCAGCGAAGATACAATATCGGAACGGCTTTCGATTTTTCCCGAAGCAATGTCGTATACCAAAATCGCCGGATAAAAACAGGGAATAAAAATCAATTTGTTTTCCGCCCTGACGACAGTATCCGAGAACTTCCATATATTGTTGCCGAATTTAACATCCCGCGGCAGCTCAATCGTTTCAAATTTGCCTTTTTCGATATCGTAAACGCCTATCGAGGCGGCAAACAGAGGCGCAAAACAGAGTTTTCCGTCGCATTCGATCACGCCGCCATACATATCACGTTTTGCGAACGGTTCATTCGGAAAGCTTCCGACACAGCGCACATCCCAAGTGTCCAAATCCATTTTGAAGAGTCCGTTGAACTCTGCGGAGGCAAACCAAAGAAAACCCGCGGTGAAGCAAAAATAATTCATTACAAGGGGCAAACGATCATCTTTTCTGTAATTTGTAAATAAACTCTGCACCATCACCGGCTTCCCCGAAGCCTCGTACAAAGCCACCACCGAACTCCCGTCCCCATAGTAAGCGTCCGTCCAAGCGACGGCCCTGTGCAGGTCCGGCGTGTCGTCGTAAATGCCGAAGCCCGCTCGGCGGTAGTCCGCGATGATCTTTTTGTACGCGTCGAGAAGCCCGGGGCGCATGGCCCTGCAGGTCGCCTCGTTCAGGGGGTGCGGCCGCCACCACAGTACAACGTCCCCGCGATTTTTGAACGTGTCGAACACCTGCCGCAGCTTCCTCAGGTACTGCTCATTGCCCGCCAAAAGCGCGCCGACGCTCGTGTTGTAAAAGACGGCCTTTCTGCCCGCGAGCAGTCTGCGCCACCTCTCCGGCAAAGCGCAGTCCTCGCGCCTCGTGCCCAGGGCCTTGTCGAACTTGGGACTGCCGAGCGCGAGGAATTTGTCCTCGGGTCTGCCGAACCTATCGCCGTAGGCCGCCTTGAACACGCGCACATAGGTGTCGCGCACCGCCTCCGATTGCACGATCACCCTATGCGCGTACACGCAGCCCGCCAAGGTGCAAAAATGCTCCAAAACATCACCCGATGTAACAAAATACGGAATGTATACAAGCAGATCCGTGAACCCGCGCAGCCGCTCGCAGTAAAAGTCGGGATGCACGCGCGTCACCAGATTGCCTCCGTCGTAGGGGTTGTGTACGAAGATCGCGTCGGGGTGCCGCGCCTGTGCGTCGTATTCCCGCCAATCCGTCACGGGAATGTCGGCCGGGTATTCGCCCGCGTCGCAGCGCATCTTCCCCGGGCTTCCGTCGGGATTCAGTTCGTACCACGGGACGGGCACGCAGTAAACGTCGCAGCGCGGGTCCGCCTTTGCCGCGAGATACACGCTCTCCAGCGCGTCCCACATGCTCAACTGATAGGGAAAGAACACGACCTCGATCCGGTTCGGCGCCAGTTCGTCCCGCACGCTGTTCTCGATCTTGATCAGGTGTTTTCTGAGCTGTTTCTCGCCGATCTCGCCCCCGCTCGCCGCAAACAGCAGATCGCAGTATTCCTCGAGCAGCGCCACGGTCTTTGTGCCCTCCCCCTCCGTGCTTTCGATGAACGAGCCGACGCCCAGCGCCCCCTCTTGGCAGTCCGCAAAGAGGCCCGCCGTCTGCGCCTGTCTTATCGTTTCGATTAATTCCAATATCTGCCGCTGTTGGTGTTTTCTCATGATTCGGTTTTCCCGATTCCTTGTTTTTGTATAATACATATGGGGACAATGCGCTTGCTTCCGTATGACAAACGGAAACGGGAACGCGCATACAACTCGCACTGATTATATATCGGCCGGTTTCGCAAAAATATTATATTATATTTCTTCGGATATCACAATAGCGATCGAAATTAAAGAAGAAAACCGGCGCGAACACCCGCGCCGGCCAAATCCCAATAAACGTAAAGCGGTTTTGATTGCACCTTTTGCACCTTTGCGCGGCAACGATTCCGTCGAAATTCCCTTGACCGTCGCGCGTCGCTATCGCCACACCGCGCCGCGTTTCGCGCGGCGCGCGATCGACCAAGCGAACGCCAGCCCGATCGCCAAGGCAAGCAGGGCGATGAAGTTGTAGCGAAACACCGTATCGTCGCCCGCGATAAGCTGCGTAATGCCCGTAAGAACCGGCGCGGACAGGAAGCCCGCCATTCCGTTCATGACGCAGTTGAACAGCATGGTCGCGAAAAAAGAATTGCTCTCATCCACGTAACGCGACATCGAGACGATGCCCTGCGGCGTCGCGAGGCAGATCGCCATGCCGGAAATAAAGGCGCCGACCAACATGAGCGGCAGAACGTGCGTAAAGACGCCGACGAGAAAAAAACCCGCCGCCAAGAACACAAAGGCCGCAGCGATCAGATAATCGCCGTAGCGCATCGACAATTTATTGAAAAACAATCCCATCAAAAATCCGCTGAACATGTTGATCGCGATGCCGATCCCCGCCATCGCCGAATAATTCACAATGCCCGCCGCCTGAAAATGCGAACTCAGGTTGTTTGAAAAGGACGCGAACATCATCACGAAGAGAAAGGACGCAACCGAAGAAAAATAGAGTACGTCGATCGGCAGTTTTCTTCGCGGACCGCGCTCCGCTTCGGTGCCGGACGCCTTTTGCGCGGGCAGGTTGGCGATGCAGACCGCGCAGATCGGAAGCCCGAGCAGGAGCATGAGGTAGCCGCCGTACCACAGGTATGTAACCAAAAGGCCGGCGAAAAAACTCAAAACGATCCCGCCGAAACTCGCAGAAGCGCCCTGCAGGCCGCTCGCCAGCTTGCGGTCGCGTTCGTCGAAATTATCGATCAGGATGCTCGTGATGTTGGGAACGAACATGCCCGTCCCCCAGCCCAGCATAAGGCCGGCGAGGATCAGTTGGAAGAAATGCGCGTGGAAGAACAGGGTGAAAAGACCGGCCGCGCCGAAGAGCGCCAGACCGATGACCGTCGCCGCCTTTCGCGTCAACTTGCCGAAACGTATCAGCACCGCGGAGACGATGCCGGAAACGACGGACAGCAAACAGGGCAAAGTAACCGCCGACTGAATGACGAGCAGCGAGTATTCCGGGAAAGCGTCCGTCTTGATGCGCGCGATGCCCGGCGTGAGCGCCATCTGCGGCACATGCACCAAGGCAACGAGCAGGATCGTCGCCATCAGGCCCCTCTTGTTTTTTGCCATTGTCCGCTGTTGCCTTTCTTCAAAACAGGGAGCCTGCGTCGGCAGGCTCCTTTTCCGTGAGCGATACCTTTTGCGGCGTCCCGTCAGCCCGTCTTTTGCCGATTCCGCGTGATATCCCTGTCCACATCCGCCGTAAGGTCTATGCTCTTCCGCGTGAAGATCACGAGGACGAGACCGAAAAAGGCGATCGGAACCATCCACAGATACGGGAGATCGTAGTTGCCGTGAACGGCGTAGAGACGCGTGACAAAACTCATGCCCAAGGCGGGCAGGATATAGACGCCCGTGTTGATGTACATAAACGCACGGTCGAAACTCTTTCTTCCGTAGATGAAAGCGACCATGGACGGGTTGAGGTTCGGATACGCGCCGACGATGCCGCCGAGGGAAACGATGCCGATCCAGATCATCCACGGGCTGTCCACGCTGCCGAAACGCAGGCCTATCGTTCCGATGAAGAAGAGCGCGAAGATCATGATCGTCGCATTGCGCGTACCGAGTTTATCGTCTATGACGCCCGACAGGAGAGACAGCGCGCCGCCGAGCAGGGAAAACCCGTAGGTGAAAGCCGTGGCCTGCATGGGCGAAAATCCGAGTTCCGTGAATCGCGGCATAAAGAAAGCCGGATAGACAACCAAGGCCATGCCGCAAATCCCGAACATGATCATATGCGCCCAAGCCTCCTTGTGCGAGAGGATGTGCCGCAGGCGAATCCTGTTCACATGCGCGTCGTTTAGGAGTCTTTCGGGCGGCGGCGCGACAAGGGCGCCGTCCGGGTGACAACCGAGTTGCTCGGGCCTGTCCCTGACGATGAATATGCCGACCGCGGCGACGGCCATCACGATACACGCGATGATCGACATGGTGGACGTGAAGCCTATGCTGTTCGCCCCCGCCGTCATGTAGGACGTGCTTGTCGCGTTGCCCACGGGCGAAACAAAGGTGACGATACCGAGCGCCGTCCCGCGCCAATCGCGGAACCAATTCTTGACGAGTGAGAACGTGGACATGAGCAAGGCGGTGCCAAGGCCCGGCAGGGCCGCCATACCGATGCAAAAAACGATGTAACTCGGATGTGTCGCGATGAGCAGTTCCGCAAAACCATAGAGGAAGAGCGCCCCGCAGAATACCTTCTTGGGCCCCAATTTAATGATGAGCAGGCCCCAGAGCAGGGGAAGCGGCAGGCCGATCAGCCGGCCGACGGAATTCGGGTCCGTAACCATCGACGGATCCCAGCCTTGGCTCGCGAAAAAAGGAATAAGAACGTTCATCTGATCGGTCACAAATACGGGAAAAAAGTATTCGCCGATCATCCAGATAACGAATGCGGGGATCATGAACACGAAGAACCGTCGGTCCCGTTTCGCTTCGGACTGCATTTTCCTCTCCTTTCTCTCTCAAAAACATCGCCGGGCGATCGCGTTACAAATCCTGTTAACGTTATAATAGCATAGGTACGACCGAATTATACATATATTTTTGTAATAACGAAAGCTGTAAAACTTACAAGCCCACGACGCACGAGCAGAAAAAACAACGCTTCAAGAACGGCAACATCGGGCGGAGCGCCGAAGTCGCCGACTTCCCGCGCGACGCCCGCGCCGGTCACACGGCCCGTTTTGTCTTGTCGATTTCCGCTTCTACGTCCGCGCAAACGGACTCAACGCGCCTTTGGCGCGTTGAGTCCGTTTGCATAATAATAAAGGAGCGGGTCATAAAGCCGATCGAAGCGGTTTCTTCGCGGCCTGTTATTCTTCGGGCGGCGTTTCCGCCGCGGACGCCTCGGCGGCTTTGCCGCCGAGGTTTTCCTCGAGCGCGTTGAGCAACAGGTTGTCGGGCGGGGCTATGATCTTGGGCCGCGATATGAGCAGTTCCACGCGCCGGTTCAGCTTGCGGCCCTCCGGCGTATCGTTGGTCGCGATGGGATGCAGTTCACCGTAACCGCGCGTGCTGAAATGCTCGGGGCTGAGATCGCCGTCATCGAGAAGAACGGCGAGGAAGTTCACGGCGCGGGCCAAACTCAGATACCAATTGGACGGATAGCGGG
>JAITKU010000004.1 GCA_031278255.1 Eubacteriales Family XIII. Incertae Sedis bacterium
TCCGATTTCACGAATCCCTGCGGGCAGAGCGTGACGAGGAATTTAAGCGTCGCCGTGCCGAGCGGATACATTTCGTGATCCACGTTGCCGGGCGTCCACATGATGTCCCCGGTCCGGAAGCCGTAGCGCTTGCCGTCCATGAGGGAGTAGCCGTATCCGCCGAGAATGTAAAACACGTGGTCCGCGGGGCCGTGATTGGCGGTAAGCGCCGCGCCGCCCCAGATGATCTCGCAGGTCGAGAAATACAGATAGGTCCAATCCTTGCCGGCCGGGTCGTAGCCCATCGCGGCCGGATTCGCAAAGGGCGCCGAATGCGCGAGAACATGCGCGGCGGGCTGCATGGCTTGGATGTCGTAATAATTTTTCACATACGCTTTGAATGACATGGGAATACCTCCTCGTTTTTAAGTATCACCTTGTTTTACCTTGTGAAACCGCTCTCTTCTTCCAACAGTTTTGTGAGGATCGAAAAGTCTTTCTCGCCCCAACCCTTTTCCGCCGCGCGTTCAAGACGTTTCTTCGTGCGTTCCGTGCTTTCCAGCTTTACGCCGTATTGCCTGCCGGCTTCGAGCGCGAGCTTCAGGTCCTTGATCATGAGTTTGACGGTAAAGGCCGGCGCGTATTCCCCGCCCGCGATGAGCTTTGCTTTATAGCCCGTCAGCGGGGATCCCACCGCGCTTCCCGCGATGATGTCCGCCGCTTGCCCTACGTCCAGGCCGGCCTTTTCCGCGATGACGAGCGCTTCCGCTTCCATCTGCATCGTCGTGGCGATCATGAGGTTCAGCGAGAGTTTCATGACGCGCGCCTGTTCGCCGGCGCCGAGATAGAACAGGTTGCCGCCTATGACCTCGAGCAGGGGCAGCACCTTGTCGTAGGCCGCTTTGTCGCCCGAGGTGAGGATGCCGATCGTGCCCGCGGCCGCGAGGATCGTCGAACCCGTCACCGGGGCGCGCAGATAGCTCGCTCCTTTCGCTTCTATGGCCTCGGCGAGCTTCGTGGATTCCGCCACGGAGATCGTGCTGGTCTCGATCACGATCGCGCCCGCGCTGAGCCCCGCCGCGAATCCGTCCTCCCCGAGCGCCACCTCCAGCAGTGTCGCGCCGTCCGCCAAGGACACGAACAGAAAGTCGACGCCCTCGGCCGCGCCCCGCGGCGTGCCGGCCCACTTTGCCCCGGCCGCAACGACTGCATCCGCTTTCGCTTTCGTGCGATTCCAGACAATCCCGTCGTGCCCGGCCTTGAGCAGATTCAGGGCCATGGGCTTGCCCATATTGCCCAAACCGATCCATCCGAATTTTTCCATTTTCTCCTCCTTTATAATTACAATTAACCGCCTGTATCGAACCGTTCTCGGATGATCCCTGAACGATCAAGCTACAGGAATTGACAGCCCGGCAGCCCGCAGGACGTGATCTCGTCCGACGGGAACTTTGTGATACGTTCGCAGCCGTCCTTTGTGACGACCACTTCTTCTTCTATCCGCGCGCTGCCCGAGCCGTCCTCGGCGGGACACCAGGTTTCGATGGCAAAGACCATCCCCTCCCGCAGCGTGAACGGCTTTTCAAGCGAGAACAGCCTCGATATGATGGGCTTCTCCCAAAGACCGAGGCCGATGCCGTGCGCGAATTGCAGCAGGAAAGCCTCTTCCTCGTTCTTGAAGCCGAGATCCGCAGCCGCCGGCCATTCGGACGCCACGTCGGCGGTCGTATTGCCCGCCTTGATACGGGCTTCCGACGCCCTTATCCATTTGAGCGCTTTCTCGTAGGCGGCCCGCTGGCAGGCATTCGGGACGCCGCAGGAGAATGTGCGATAATAGCAGGTCTTGTAGCCGTTGTAGGTGTTGCCGATATCGAAATAGATAAGCTCGCCGGGGCGCACCATCCTGTTTGAGAAGGTGTGGCTGTGCGGGTTGCCGCGCTCCCCCGATATGCTGTTCACGAATTCCACGAGTTCGGCGCCCCACGCGTAAAGCTTGTAATTCGCGATGGCGACCAGCTCATTCTCCATGATACCCGGCCGGAGCGCTTTCGCGAGATCGTAATAGGCCGCGTCCACCATGGCCGCCGACTGCTTGAGCAACTGTATCTCGTCGTCCGTCTTGATGATGCGCGCGTCCAACATCGCCTGCTGTCCGTCCGTGATTTCCACGTTCTTTTCCTCCAGCGTCCGGATGAGGGGGATATCAACGATGTCCATGCCGACCTTGCCCGTCACGCCGTATTCTTTCAGATAGGCCGTGATCTGTTCGCCCACCTTTTCCACCATGCCCGCGTCCTCGGGGATGGAACCCCGCATCGAGCCCACGGCCGGCATGATGTGATCCGCGTCAAGCCAATCGACGCGCTTGCGCTTGGACGGTGCGGCCGGATCGAACAGGAAAGGCTGTTCAACGCCGTCTATGAGAATGCAGTACCGGTTCATCTTGTTTCTGTTCCACTCTCCGATGTGCGTACCCGTAATGTATCGGATATTGTCGAAGTCGTAGCAGATCAGGGCGTTCAGCCCGTTTTCCCGCAGACTCGCTTTCGCGCGCGCGAGCCTGTCCTCTCTCAGGCGCCGATAATCCACATTGCTTTCAAAATCCACGCCGTTCATTCCCGATCTTGGCATTTTCCGTCCTCCTCTCGCGTTATCAAGCGTATGTCGCAGGTTGTACGCGCATACGCGGCTTTGATTTTTTTGTCCGTATCCTGCCAGTGTTGCAATTTGCGTACCAACATCGCGGACGCGGCCGCAGACGCGGGCCGGGCTTTGCGCGCTGCAATCGCGGCGGCGCCGCTTTCCCCGAATCGCGCCGCGAAAGGAAAGCGAATCACAGTGTGCCACTTTTAGGCGGGTTGGCACAGTTATACAAATAAGCGGGCCATTTTGTGCCAAAATTATATAGACAAAAGATTGACAAAAGATTGACAACCGGCACAATCCCGGGTATGATGGTTATAGCAGGGCCGCAATCGCGTTGCACAAAAAGGAGTTACTGTTGACATTGATATAAAAAGGGGACCCCCCTCCATGAATATGCCTCCCAACATCGATCCCCGGCGCGTAGAGGCGCTTTGGCTCAGCTACGTGGCGCAGGACGCGCCTTTCCCCGATGATGTCCCCGAGGGCATTCGCCCCGAGATCTTTCAATCTTGGAAACGGAGCAAGAAGCGCGGCGTTTCGCCTTTTGAGGTGAACAATGTCTTTCTCTCGAAAAGCAAATTGGAAGCCGCGCTGGAAGCGAACCGGATGCTGATCACCGTGGCGCATCCCTACCTCACAAAGCTCTTTCCCCTGCTGAAAGGCTCGAATTTTCTGATCGCCCTTACGGACAAGGACGGCTATGTGATAGATTTGGTCGGACTCGAGGGTGAGATAAAGCGGCGCGCGCGGCGGAGCGCGCTCGTCGTCGGCTGCTGCCGAAGCGAGGAAACGACGGGCACCTGCGGTATCGGCGTCTGTATCAAACTCGGCCGGCCCATCCAGATATGGGGCACGGAGCATTATATCCGGCCGCATCACGGCTACGTCTGTTCCGCCGCGCCCATCAAGGACGAGGGGGAGGCGCTGATCGGAACCATCGATGTGATCGGCCCTTTCGACGAGGTGACGACCCATACGCTGGCGATGGCCTGCGCCGCCGCGGACGGCATCGAAAAAGAGATTAAAATGCGCAAGGCCTACAAGGAGATCGAGATCGCCAACAGCAAGCTGCTTTCGACGCTCCGCGCCCTGTCCCAAGGCATTGTCATGATCGACAACAAGGGCCTGATCACCCAGTCCAACGACAGCGCCGCGGCATTGCTGAAATTGCCCGACCGTCCGCTCACGGGCGCCTGTATCTCCGATGTACTCGATCTCTCCACGTCGACTTTCGATATCTCTTCCCTGACGCGCAACGTGTTCCACCGGGAACTGACCGTGACAAACGCCCTCGGTACGCGCCTGAATCTGTCCGCGTCGGCCTCGATCATAAAGGACGACGAGGGCGGGCCGGTATCGACCGTCCTCGTTTTGGAGGAACGCCGTCAATTCAACAAGATGGCGACCAAGGCGAGCGGGTTTACGGCTCGCTACAACTTCGATCAGATCACGGGGCAGTCCGAGGCCATTCAAGAGATCAAGCAGCTCGGAAAGCTTGCCGCGCACAGCAACAGCAACGTACTCATTCTCGGGGAAAGCGGTACGGGCAAGGAGCTTCTCGCCCAATCCATCCACAACGCGAGTCCGCGGGCAAAGGCGCCCTTTATCGCGATCAACTGCGGTTCCCTGCCGCGCAGCCTCGTGGAGAGCGAACTCTTCGGGTATGAGGCGGGCGCCTTTACGGGCGCGAGCAAGGACGGCTATCCCGGGAAGTTCGAGCTGGCGGACGGAGGCACCCTCTTCCTTGACGAGATCGGCGATATGCCCCTCGAAATCCAAGTCATGCTCCTGCGTGTCATTCAGACGCGGGAGATTCTCCGTATCGGCGGCAAGATGCCCAAGAACATAGACGTTCGCATCATCGCCGCGACGAACGTCAATCTGGCGGAACTTATCGAAAGCAAGCAGTTCCGCAAGGACCTCTATTACCGGCTCAACGTGTTGACCTTTCACATGCCCACCCTGCGGCAGCGCAAGGACGACATCGAGGTTCTTCTCGATCAGTTTGTCGAAAATTACAATCGAAGAATGGGTCTTGGCGTGCGGGGTTTCACGCCGACGGCTCTCGCTTACCTCATGGAATACGATTGGCCCGGCAACGTCCGCGAACTGGAGAACGTGGTGGAACGCGCAATGAATCTGGCGACGGGCGACTGTCTCACCGAACGCGAACTCGGCCGGGAAATCGTAAGAAACAGCAAGTTTGACGGGAATGGAGCGCTTGAAACGAACGCGGATATCCAAAGGCCCTCGCAGGCGCATATCCGCCCGCCGGCGCCGATCAACAAGGAGGTATCCGCCCTCAGGGAGATTCTGGCCTCCGTGCGGGGCAATGTGACAAAGGCTTCGTCCATCGCGCGTATCCCGAAACGAACGCTGTACCGCAAGATCGAGCGCTACGGCATCGATCTGACGGAGTATCGCCTGTGAGCGGCCTCATCAGCGTGGGGATTATCTTCATCATCTTCGCCGTCGGCTTCGTACTCGAGTTGCGCGGAATCTGGCCTCTTCGGACGCCCGAGGCCCTGTCCTTTGTCGTCGTCAAGCTTGCCGCGCCCTGTCTTGCCGTTACGAGCATTACGGCGCGGTTTTCGCGGGAACTCCTGCGCGATTCCCTCGTACTCCTGCTCATCGCGGCCCTGCACATCCTCGCGCAGTTCTTGCTCTCAAAGGCCTTGTCCCGCGGCCTGCGGCTCGTGGCGGGCCGGAAAACGATCTTCGAGGTGACTTTCACCTTTTCCAATGTCATCTTCATCGGCTTGCCCATCAACCAAATCGTGTTCGGGGACGAGGGCGTCTCTTTCTTGTTCGCGTACTACATTGTGATCCTCGCGGCCTTTTGGAGTTTCGGCGCGGCGCAGATCGCGTCCGCCGCGTCCGCCGACGCGGCGGACGCGAGAAGCGGCGTTTCCCCGGCGAACATCTTCAACCCCGGCTTTATCGGCGTCGTCGTCGGCGCCGTCTTGGTGCAGATCGGCGTCAAACCGCCCGTCGTATTCGATACGGCCCTCGGCTATCTGGCCGACCTGACGGTACCGCTGTCGCTGCTCGTAATCGGTGCGAATCTGACGGTCCTCGCGAGGGGCATTCCCCGCGTCAGCCCGGACGAAATCGTGATCCTGCTCGGGAAATTCATTATCAGCCCGCTCCTCATGATCGGTCTGCTGTGCGCTTTCGGCGTGAGGGACCTGCCCTTTTGGGTCTTTCTCCTCTCATCGACGATGCCCTGTCATATGCAGACCTCCATCCTCGCAAGTCACTACGGCGTCGAAGCCGCGTACGCGTCCGGGCTCGTCGGCCTTTCCACCCTGATCGGTATCGTCACCATCCCGGTCTGCGTGGCCCTGATCCGGCTGTTTTGGGTCTGAACGCGGTCTTGCGGCAAAAGCGCGGTCGCCGTCCGGGCTTTTTCGCAGAGGCGGCCGCCAAACCGCGCAAAAATCAGATGTGGACGGCCTTGCCCAAAACGGCGTGGAACGCCTCCTGCACCGCCTCGGACAGCGTCGGATGCGGGTGGACGGAGGCGGCGATTTCCTCTGCCGTGGCCTCCGCGGTCACGGCCGCCGTCACTTCCGCGATCATGTCCGCGGCGTGCCGGCAATAGAGGTGTACGCCGAGAATCTCACCGTATTTTTCATCGGCGATCACCTTGATCAGGCCGCGGGTATCGCCCTCCACCATCGACTTGCCGTTGGCGCGCATCGGGAATTTCCCGACGCGGACCCGGCCGTACGCGCTGCGCGCCTCCTCCTCCGTCAGCCCCGTCGAGGCGATTTCCGGCTCGATGTAGACGGCGCTCGGTATCGCGCCGTAGCGCATCACGGCATCCTTGCCCGCGATGTTGTCCGCCGCCGCTATGCCCTCTGCCGAAGCGGTGTGCGCGAGCATGTGCTTCCCGTTGACATCGCCGACGGCATAGATACCCGGAACGGACGTTCGCATCCGCGCATCGGTCAGGATCGCGCCTTTCTCCGTCCGAATGCCGAGTTTTTCGGCGTCGATCGTAATCCGCGGCGCCCTGCCGACCGCCATCAGCACATTTCTCGCCGGAATCGTTTCCTTTCCGCCCTCCGATCCCTTTTCAAATTCAACGTTCTCCCGGGTGATCCGCGTGACCCTCGCGCCCGTATGGATCACAATGCCCATCGCCTCCAGATCGCCTCGCACCAAGGCGGCGATCTCCGCGTCAACGGGAGGGAGGATGCGCTCCGCGTATTCGACAACGGTCACTTTCGAGCCCGCGCCCGCGAAGAAGTAGGCAAATTCGACGCCGATGACGCCGCCGCCGATCACGACGATCTCGTCCGGTATCCTTTCGAGTTCGAGCGCGGTATCGCTCGTGAGGAGGTCTTTCCTCGCGATCACGCCGCCCGGCAGCGATTTGTTTTCGGAGCCCGTGGCGATGATGATGTTGTCCGTCGTGTAGGTTTCGTTCGCGACCGTGACGGTGTTCCTGTCCGGCACGCGGGCCTCGCCCGTGAGGATGTCCACCTTGTTCTTTTGCAAAAGCGCGTTGACGCCGGCGACGAGCGTATCCCGGATCTCCCTTTTGCGCGCCTGCACGCGCCGCATGTCGAGGACGGCGTTTTCAGCCTTGACGCCCGTGATTCCAAAGCGTTCGGCGTCCTTGATCTCACGCAGGGCCGCGAGACTGCGAAGCAGAATCTTTGTCGGAATGCAGCCGCGATTCAGGCAGACGCCGCCTAAGCGCTCTTGCTCCGCGACAGCGGTTTTGAGGCCGTGCTGCGCCGCGCGAATCGCCGCGACATAGCCCCCGGGCCCGCCGCCGATCACGATCACGTCATAGTCCCGCTTTGAAGCCGAAGCCTGCGGCGCGGCGGGCGGCGCAGAAGCGGCGGGCGCGGCGGCGGACGGACCTCCGTGCGCGCCGAGTGCGGAAAGCGCCTCGTCCAAAGCCCGCGTGATATCCTCGTCCGCGTCCGCGACGACGGCGATGGGCAGGGTGACGGGAACGGTCTTTCCCTCCGGAATGAACAGCTTTCGCACGATCCCGTCCTGCGTGGCCTCAACATCGATATTCGTCTTGTCCGTTTCGACGGAGAAGAGCGGTTCTCCCTTGCGCACGGGATCGCCCTCGTTTTTGTACCATTGCACCAGCTTGCCCGCGTCCATGTTGAATCCGAGTTTGGGCATGACGATAATTTCCATAATTTATCCTTTCTGTAAACCCGTAAATCCGCGCAAGCTACAGCAGCAATCCGACGGGATTCTCAAGCAGACGCTTCACCTCCGTGACGAATTGCGCCGCGAGCAGACCGTCGATCAGCCTGTGATCCACGGAGAGCGTGATGTTCATCATCGGACGGATCGCAACGCTCTTTTCGCCGTTTGCGTCCGTGATCACCACAGGCTCGTCCTTCGTCGAACTGACGGCGAGGATGCCCGATTCCGGCGGGTTGATGATGGCCGTGAAGTTTTCGATTCCGAACATGCCGAGGTTTGAAATCGTAAAGGTGCCGCCGGCATATTCATCGGGCATGAGTTTGCCCGCGCGCGCCTTGCCGATGAGCCTTGCCGCCGCCGCGGAAATCTCGACGAGTCGCAGGTCCTGCGCGTTCTTGATTACGGGTACGATGAGGCCCGAAGGGGTTGCCGTCGCCAGGCCGATATTGACGTTCGCGTACCGCTCGATACGATCTTCCGCGAGGGAGGCGTTGAGTTCGGGATGCTTGATCAAGGCGATCACGCAGGCCCGCGCGATGTAATCCGTGACGGATGTCTTTTGCTGCCCGTCCGCGTTGATTTTTTTGCGGAGGCTCAGCAGATCGGACAGATCCGTTTTCTGCGTGAAATAAAGATGAGGCGCCGTAAACTTACTCTGCGCAAGGCGTTCCCCTATGATCCTGCGTACCCCCGTGTAGGGGATCACGTTTGCGATCCGCTTGTCGCCGTTCATGCCGAGCGTCCCGGTCGCCGCCGCGGGCTGTTCCGCGGCAGACGCTTCCGCGGCGGCGGTTGCCGCCGCGCGTTCGAGGGCCGCGTACACGTCCGCTTTCATGATCTTTCCGCCGGGACCGCCGGCGGCGGCGATTGTGGCCGTGTCCACCCCCTCGCGGCTCGCGATGCGAGCCGCGAGGGGGCTTATAAGGACGCGCGCTCCCGCCGCGGCGCCGCGCGTTTCGAGAAAGGCGCGCACATCCCTTTCGCCTATACCGCCTCGGAAAGCGCTGCCCGCAATGCCCGCAAGGTCCGCGCTCAGCCCGTGTTTCTCGGCCAGCCGCCGCGCGCGCGGGGTGATCCTGAGTCTTTTTTCCATGTGTGTCACCTCAACCTTTCAAAACCAATGCCCGCACCTTATCCGCGATTTTTTCGGATGACGGAATGATGGGAAACTCAAGGGCCGGGCTGAACGGCAGCGGCACATTGGGCGTGGCCAGCCGCGCGATGGGGGCGTCCAAATCGTAAAAAACATCCTCCATCAGGTTCGCGGCGATTTCCGCGCCTATACCGCAGAATTCATAAGCCTCATCGACGATGAGAAGCCTGCCCGTCTTTTGTACCGACCGGATGATCGTCTCCCTGTCCAGCGGGATAATGCTCCGCAGGTCGATCACCTCACAGGAAATGCCCTCCCCCGCCAAGGCCTCGGCGGCTTTCAGCGATTTCAAAACCTGAGAGGAGGTCGCCGCGATGCTGATATCCGTGCCGGCGCGCTTGATGTTCGCCTCACCGATGGGGATCAGTTCGATATCGTCGTCGATTTCAAATTTATTGGTGTATTCCATCTTGTGTTCAAAGAAGATCACGGGGTTGTCGTCCCGAATCGCCGATTTGAGCAGGCCTTTCACCTCCTGCGCCGTGGACGGGACCAAGACCTTCATGCCGGGGAATTGAGAAACCATCGCCTGCATACTCTGAGAGTGCTGCGCGGCGGACGAGCGCCCGCCGCCGATGGGCGCGCGAATGACCATCGGAACGCTTACCTGTCCGCCCGACATGTACCGGATTTTGGCCATCTGGTTGACGACCTGATCCGCCGCGACGAGCAGAAAGTCCGAAAACATAAGCTCCACGACGGGACGCAAGCCCGTGAGCGCCATACCGACGCCCATGCCTACGAATCCCGCTTCCGAAATGGGCGTATCTTTCACGCGCAGATCGCCGTATTTCTCATAAAGGCCGACCGAGGTCTTGAAGTTTCCCCCGATGAAAGCGACATCCTCGCCGAGCAGGAGGACGTTCTCATCGCGTGCCATTTCCTCATCAAGCGCCTCAAGAACCGCGTCCCTGTAAAGTATTTCCCTCATTGCTTCTCTCCTTAGGATTTTTATCGATTCCGTGAACGAACGGCGGATGCCGGTCCTTCCTCTAGACGAATATATCCGTGAACGCCTCGGATGCGTCCGGATAGGGGCTGTCGATCGCAAACTCGACGGCGGCCCGTATCGCATTCTCAACCGCCGCTTCGATGGCCGAAATCTCCGCTTCCTTGTAGTTTTCATCCGACAGCCTGCCGCGGAAAGCCGCGACCGGACAGCGCGCCATCCAATTTTCTTTTTCTTTCCTGTCCTTTCGCTGCCTGTAATCGCCGGGGTCCCCCACATGATGCCCCTGCCAGCGATAGGTCTTGCACTCGATGATGCTCGGCCCCTTGCCGCCGCGCGCGCGGGCGACGGCCTCCGTCGCGGCCTCGTAGACCGCCTCCGCGTCCATGCCGTCCGCGACGACGCCGGGGATGTCGTAAGCTTTTGCCCTGTCCGCGAGATGTTCCGTGTTTGTCACGTCGCGGATATCGACGGAGATGCCGTACAGATTGTTTTCAATCACGTAGACGCAGGGCAGTTTCCACGCCGCCGCCATATTGACGCTCTCGTGAAAGACGCCCTCGTTCGTGGCGCTGTCGCCGAAGAAGGAAACGGCGACCTGCGTCGTGCCCTTGTACACGGCCCTGTAAGCGGCGCCCGTCGCGATGGGGATCTCGCCGCCGACGATGCCGTTTGCGCCGAGAATGCCCTTGTCGAGCGCCATGATGTGCATGGAACCCCCTTTGCCGCGGCTGTAACCGGTCACCTTGCCCAGAATTTCCGCCATCATCCGGTTGATGTCCGCGCCGCGCGCGACGAGATGTCCGTGTCCCCTGTGCGAGCTTCCGATGTAGTCGTCCTCGTTCAAGGCGGCGCAAACGCCTGTGGCGACGGCTTCCTCGCCGAGGTAGAGGTGCGCGAGGCCGGGCATAAGACCTTTCTTGTAAAATTCAAAAACTTCCTCTTCAAAACGCCGCATCTTATACATGGTTTCGTAAAAGTCCGCGTACTGTTTCTTCGTCAATTTTTTCGCCATGCTGTTCCCCTCCGATTTTGCGATTTCCCCGGTACGGACGAAAAACGTCAGGACGGGGGATATTCCGTTACAACACCTCATGCCAAAGCAATTATTGTGCCAATCCAAAAGGGCCGCCGGTTTTGCGCCCGCGCGCGGAATTTCGAGGGGGAAACCTCGTTTTGAACGACGGCGCGCGCGGAGGGGAGTGTGCCGTTTTGTGCCAAGCATGGGGTGCGGTACGCGGGGGCGGCATCCGCGCGGCCTTGCACAATGCCCTGCCGGACTGTGCAAAAACTGCGGAATGCGCAAAAAAACCTTTTAATTTCCGATTGTTCGATGTTATACTAAATAGCGCGGCAAGAATCGCCCGGAGGGGTCCGGGTACGGATTGCGGCAGACCTGAGGGGAGGATGAAGTGTGATCTATATCGAACCGCGATCCATGGACGCGGCCTTTCACTTTTCCGTCGAGGAATATCTGACGGAACGCGCGGAGTCCGACGAGGCGATCCTGATGCTCTGGCAGACGGACAGGACGGTTATGATCGGAAGCAATCAGGTGACGCGGGCGGAGATTGACGAGATCGCCGTCGGGGAAAACGATATCCGCGTCGTCAGGCGGCGCAGCGGCGGAGGGACCATATTCACGGATCCGAAAACCCTGCTTTACACCGTCATACTGCCGTGGACCGACGCGACCGACACGCGGGAGATCATCCGGCGGCGGGTGGCCGGTCCCATCGTGGACGCGCCGGCGGATATGGGGGTTCCCGCCGTTTTGGAAGGGCGAAACGATATACTGGCGAACGGCAAAAAGGTGTCCGGCTTGGCGCAATACATCAAGGGCGGACGCATATGCAGCCACGGTTCCCTCCTGTACGACGCGGATCTCGATCTCCTCGCAAAAGTCCTTCGCGCGGACCCGGAAAAGATACAGGGCAAGGCGATACGCTCCGTGCGGAGCCGCGTCGCGAATCTGAAAGAATCCATGGCGGAAAACCTGACCTTCGAGGGCTTTAAGGCGGCGCTGAAAGAACGCCTCTTTGCCGAAAACGAGATACGGGCCTACACGCTGACGCGGCAGGATACGGAAGCCGTACACGCCATACGGGAAAGAAGCTACGGCACAGAGGCATGGACTTGGGACAAGGCGCCGCCCTATTCTTTCCGAAACAGCAAGCGCTATCCGGGCGGCCGGATCGAGGTGTCCCTTGCCGTCGAACGGGGCCTTGTTCGCGACTGCCGCATTCGAGGGGATTTCTTGGGGCTTCTGCCCATAAGGGAGCTGGAAGAAAACATCGTGGGCTGCAGATTGAACGCGGATGCGCTTTCCCGTATTCTCAACTTGGCGGAGAATGATCTGCCGCGCTATCTTGGGGGCTTGACGAAGCAAAATTTGATGGATTGTATTTTTGCATGAACGACGCCAAATTTGAACGACGGCGTCAGTCCCCCGCCTCTACAGGCGGCGGGTTTCAACTTTCCAAGCTGTCAGTGGCGGGTGCAATCCCCCACTGACGCCTATGTTTTGAGGGG
>JAITKU010000048.1 GCA_031278255.1 Eubacteriales Family XIII. Incertae Sedis bacterium
ACGGTCTGTTTCCCTGTCCATGCGCCTCCGTTCCGTGGTGACTTTGGTGTTCGCGTATCCCCGTTCTTTTTCTTGATTATATATCAGGGATTCTTTAAAATCAACGGATTTTTCGGCGCCGGTCCTACAGCGGTTCCGAGCGGCGGTGCGCCGGTCCCGGCCTTTCGGCAGGGATTGAGCGGCGTCGTTCACATCGAACATGCGCATGTGACGGAAGAACAGCCGGAAATCGTGTGATCTGTGAGTCGGGCCACGGGGAATCAATTGCGCTTTCGGTATACGGGCGCCGATTTTTTGCGCGCGGCCGCGAGGGTTGCGGTATCCGCTTTCAGGAGTTCAAAATTCGAGCCTGTTTTCATGTGCGGTTGCACCGCCTGCGCCACGGCGGGAAACAGCCGTTTCCTGTCGCCCTTGAAATCGATCAGAAACAGCATGTGCGGCCTTGTTTCATGTTCCTGCCGCGCCATGAGGATATAGGCCTCAAACACCTCCATGCCGCTGTTTTTCAGCGCGGCGGTGAAGTCGCGGACGAGCGCCGCGGGGCATTGTCCCGTCTCAAAGATCAACCGGCCCGTATGGGTGACGCGTTCGTGCGTCATGCCCGTCGCGGCGTTCTCTATCGCCGTAAGTTTGCTCCGGCGCAGGATGAGAGATGCGCCGAATGGATTGATCACGATGCCGGACAGGTTCACATCGTCCACGACGATGTGATGGAGCATTTCAAAAGGCAAGGTGGCCACCCCGCCGTGCGGTTGCATCCATTTGCCGAGTTCTGTTTTTGACGTGAACACGGGCAGAAAGAGTTCGTTGTTCTGCGTTGCGAGCAACGACAGGCCCTTGCCGTCCGGCCGGCATGGAACGAGATAGGTAGACGCGCGCAACCGCCTTCTGAAAAACGCCCGCACATCGCTGCCGCCCGCCCGCATATTCTTCAACTGCGCTTCCCAATCGTCAAAAGGATTGGGGCGAAAGACGTTTTCGTCCATGTATCGCATACCTTCCTTTGTTTGGTTTCTTTTCCGCGCCCCGAACGAAGCGCGCTGCGATTACAAAAAGCATAGCATATCCAAGCGGAAAATTCAATGGAAACCCTTTGCCCGAAAAACGAATGTGCAAATACGCAAAAAATGTGCCGAAAAAACGCGAAAAAAGCGCCGAAACCATAGCATATTCGACGCTTCTCTCCCGCGCAATTATCGGTTTGCAAAAGCCCAAATGTTTCAGTTGAAAGGCGTAAGTTCGCAGGTTCCCCACGCGGGATCGTCCGAGGACGCGACGCCGTAGGTCTCCTTGTTGTATTTGTTGATTTCGTCCTCGATGAACACCTGCTTGCCGGGGTAGATGAGATCGTTCTTGGTGGCGTAACCGCCGTAGGTGTAACTCGGGATGAAGTGCCCGGCGGGGCCGAAGCGCACGCAGGCGTCGCGCACATGCGCGCGGATCGTCGCCTCATCCGCCTCCTCCGTGTCCACGATCGCGGCGTCCAGCCCGCCCATGAGCGCCATGCGGCCCGCGAGTTCCCGCTGCATTTTGCCGATATCGTTTTGCGGCAGCACCCCCTGCCAGCAGTCCGTGTCTATCTCGCTCATATCGACCGCGATCGGCTCCATAAAGGAATCGGCGTGATGAATCGTGACAACGCCGTTGTCCTTGAAGTATTTGTTGAGGCGCGCGTAATGCGGCATCAGGAATTCGCGCCACAGATCGGGCGGCATGAAGAGGTTGGTTTTCAGACCCCAGTCGTCGTGGATCAACACCGCTTCGGGCTTGATGTTCTCGACGATGAGGCGCGCGTGCGTCATCTTGAAATCGCCCAGCGCCGCCGCCAATTCGCCGAAAGCCTCCGGTTCCTCCATAATGGAGACCAAGGCGCCCTCGAAGCCGAGCAACATGTGCATACGCTCGAATATGCCCGCGGGCAAAAGCACGGTGGACAGCAGACCGGCCGCCTCGTAGCCCTCTTTCTTCGCGACGGAGGGGCCGTAATCGAGCGGAACGTCGATCTTTGGGAATACCACCGTCTCGCGCCATTTCGTAATATCGTCCAGCACGAGGGTTTCCGGCGTGTGCCAAGGCGCCGCCGCCGGCTGGCCGAGGCCCCATTTCCACGTGACGCCGAAGCCGTCTTTCGCCGTTTGACCCGGCCCGGCGCTGTGGTGTTCAAGCCCGGTCGCGGGCGCGAACAGGAGACCCATGAATTCATAGCAGTTGACGAGCCGATCCGGTTTGCCGTTCGGTTTGATGGTTTCGAGAAAATTCTCTTTCACGCTCAGCATACTGACCTCCTTGAATTTTGCCGCGTTCGCTTCGTGTCGGCGCCGTCCGACGCAAAGGTCGTCTTTCCGGCGCCTTTCGGATCCTCGCCGCGAACGAGGTCGATGGTTGCCTACGCTCGTCAAATGCCGAGATAGGCCTGTTTCACATAATCGTCCTCCAATAACGTACGGCCCTCACCCTCCAGCACAATGCGGCCGTTCTCGATCACATAGGCGTAGTCCGCGATTTCCAGCGTCCGGTTCACATTCTGTTCCACGAGCAACACCGTAATGCCCCGGTCCCGCAACATTTTGACGATCCGGAAAACCTCTTCCGCCATCTTGGGCGAGAGTCCGTAGGAAAGCTCGTCAAAAAAGCACAGCTTTGGGTTTGACATAAGACAGCGCCCCATCGCCAACATCTGGCGCTCGCCGCCGCTCATGGTTCGCGCCAACTGATTTTTGCGCTCCGCAAGTATGGGGAACATGCGATATATCTTCTCCGCCTCCCGCTTCCTGTTTTTCCAGAGAGCGGCCGGATACGCGCCCATTTCGAGATTTTCTTTGATCGTCATATCGGGGAACAAGCGCCCGCCCTCGGGCAGATACGCGATACCCAGTTGAATGATATCGGAACTTTGCAAGCGATCGATTCGTTCGCCCATGAAACGGATCTCCCCGGAGGTCGGACGCAACATGCCGGCAAGCGTGTTCAGCAGTGTGGTCTTTCCGGCCCCGTTCGCCCCGAGCAAGGCGACGATCTTCGCTTCTTCCACTTGCAGGTCTATATCCCACAGCACCCGGACATTTCCGTAAGAGGCGCATATCTTATCGATTTCGAGCATCGCCATAATCACACCCCACCCAAATAGACTTCTATAACCTGCGCGTCGCGCGCGATCTCTTGCGGAGCGCCCTCCGCGATCAGGCTGCCGTGGTGCAGCGCGATAACGCGATCGCAGATGTTCATGATCGCTTTCATGACATGCTCTATCATCAGTACGGTCACGCCGGAGGCCCGAATCCTCTTCACGAGTTCCATCGCTTCGCCGACCTCCGTCGGATTCAGGCCCGCCATCAATTCGTCCAGCATGAGTACGATGGGCTTTGTCGCGAGCGCCCTTGCCACTTCGAGATGTTTCCGGCCCGCCAGCGGGATATCCGTCACCGCCCTGTCCGCGTATTCGGCGAGTCCGACGAACGCGAGTATTTCATCTGTCTCCGCCTCCGCCCGCTCGCGCGATGTGCCGGGCTTGCCGAAAATAGCCCCTATCAGCGCGTTTTCGCGCACGGACATATCGGGGAAGTTCTTGGAGGCCTGAAATGTGCGGGCTATGCCGGCGTGACATATATGATACGGCCGAAGTCCGCTGATTCGCTTGCCGCCGAAGTTGACAAGGCCCGCGTCCGGGCGCAGATAACCGGAAATCAGATTGAACAGCGTGGTTTTTCCGGCGCCGTTCGGCCCGATCAAGCCGAGAATCTCACCCTCGTTTATATGAAAATCGACCTTGTTGACGGCGATCATGCCGCCGAAAGCCTTGACAAGGCCCTCTGCTTCGAGAAGTTTAGCCATTGTTGCCTCACCGCTGCAACCTTAGGTTGCCACAAACAGTATACGAAAAATCCTCTGTTCCGCCGCCCGAATCAATGGCGGCGGGGGCTGTGGGGAAAGGGGAAAGTCCCATTTTCGGCATGGGGGCGCCGCAGCCGCTTCGCGGCTCCCGAAAGGGGCGGTACGCCCCTTTCGGGCGAGGTGTGAAAAACCCGTTTTTCACACCTCACGGCGCCCCTCCTCCGACGAGCTTTCCACGCTTTTCGATCACGGACGTGAACATTCCGACGATCCCTTTCGGCATCAGGATAATGGCGACGACCATGATCAGACCCAAGATGATCATATAATATTCCTGATAATTTCTGATCAGAATTTCTTCGATCATGCTGAGCGCGACGGCGCCGAGGATAGGCCCGCAGATGTTGTGCGTGCCGCCGAATATCGCCATCAGCACGGGCATAAAGCTCATCAGCATATTGAAAGCTATGCCGGGATCGATATAACCGACGCGCGTCGCCATGGCCGCGCCGACCGCGCCGACGGGCGCCGCGCTGATCGCAAAGGCCAATATCTTGTACATGGTGGTATTCACGCCGGCGTGCGCCGCGCTGTCCTCGTTCAGCCCTATGCAGTCGAGGGCCAGCCCGAAGCCGGATTGCTTCATGAGCATGGCGACGAGGATCGATACGACAAAGACGACGAGAATGCAGTAGAACACATACCGGAATTCATAGGGCACGACCATGCGGCCTTTCGTATGGTAGAACTTGATTTCAAACCACAGCACGAAATTCTGCAGCAACAGGGCGAGTCCGAAAGTGAATATGGTGAAATACACGCCCCTGAGCCTGAGCGTGATGGCGCCGATACCGAAAGCGACGCAAAAGCACAGACCCGCCGACAGGACCATGACGAGCGGCAACGGGATGAAAGAACCCAAGATGGCCTCGCCGTAAACACCGAGTCCGTAAAAAGCCGCCGAAGCCAGCGAGATATAGCCCGTCTTGCCGGAGAAGATCGTCCAAGCGAGGGACATGATAACGTACATGAGTATGCTTGCCAACAATATTGTTGTATACGGTTGCGTGAACGCGGGACAAAACGCGAGGATGATCGTCGCACAGACGACGGCGAAAAACCCGATCCTGTGTTTTTTGGGATTCCAAAAGGTATTTTTGATCAAATCCATGCCGTCCTACCTCCCAAGCAGGCCCTTGGGCCGCACGAGCATGAGTACGAGTATTATAAGATAAAAGACCACGGGCATCAGGCTCGGATCGTATTGATTCACCAGCGTGCCGACGATCCCGAGAATGAAGCCGCCGAGGATGGCGCCCTTGATACTGCCCAGGCCGCCGAGTACCACGACGATGATGGCTATGACGGTGTAATTGAGTCCGGTCACAGAGGTAAAGGTTTGATTCATGCTGATCAACACGCCCGCGAAAGCGGCCAGCAGCCCGCCCAGCGCGAAACAAAGAGCCATGACGCGGTTGATCTTGACGCCGAGCAGTCCCGCCGCGCCCGCGTCCTGCGCGGCGGCGCGTATGGCCTTGCCGACGCGCGTGTGCAACAGAAAGAGATTGTACGCGATACAGATGATGACGGCCGACACGAGTACAAATAAACTCCTCGCTTGAAATTGCGCCTCGCCTATGCTGAAAGAATACATCATGAACGTATAGCCGGTCGTATGCGAACCCCAGCGTATGCGCATCAGGTTTTGCACGATAAAGTAAACGCCGAACGCGACGAGTATCGCGTTCCCCTCAAAAACGCCGTCGTTCGCGGACATCTCGCGCACGCGCTTGTACAGCGTCCGGTGCAGCACAAAGCTGATCGCGAACACAAAAGGCCCCGCGACAAAGAGCGCGACGAGCGGATGTACTTTGAAAGTTCTTACGAGTTCCCAAGTGATGAAAGACGACAGGATGATAAACTCGCCGTGCGCGATGTTCAGAATGCGGGCGACGCCGTACTGCGTGGTGAGACCCATCGAGAGAAGCGCATAGACGCCGCCGAATACGAGGCCGTTTATGAGGACGGTCAAAAACATGGTCATGCGTTTTGCTCCTGTCTGTTACTTGTTCAAATTCGGCTCCGTCCAATCATTGAACGAACGGCGGAATCCGGAAAGATTGCCGCCGCCCGTTCGGATGTACTGATTGGGCTTTTTGAACTTTACGAAGCGTATGTGCCGCGACTTGTTTTTAGCTTTTCGGCCAGGCGGGTTTCGGGATGATGGGATCCGCCGTTCTCCTCTCGCCCACGTCCACCACCTCGAATATGCCGTTCTGCCATTGACCGATATTCCCGAGATAGCATTCCCCGGCGAGCATGTTGTCCTCAAACCAGATCTCGCCCATTGCGGAATTGAACCGGTTGTTCTTGATGTATTCCACGAGCTTCGCGTTGTCGAGCGTGCCCGTGTTTTCGATGGCCTGCTGAATCACATCGACGACGGTCAGGTAGCAGAGGTGCCCCCACCAGTCCTGATAGATCGTCGTACCGAGGCTGTTGTCGCCCTCCGGTCCGAAAGTTTCCACAAAGTGTTGGCTGAATTCTTTCGCGCCCGGGCTGCTCTTTTCATTCCAAGCGCCCCAGCCGGTAAGCCCCTCGACCATCTTGTTGGGATCGATACCGCTGTCGCCGGCGAGCGAATCCTTGATGAAGTCAAAGGAGCTGCCGGAACCCATCAAATAGATGTCGGGATTGTAATCCAGCGCGATGGCGGTTGCGGCGAGCGGTATGCCCTGATCGGGATAGGTGTAGCTGCAGAACAACTGCGCGCCCGAGGACTTTGCCTCGTTGATAATCGCGTTGAAGTCTATGCTCGTCGGATCGAGCGGTATGCTCTTGGCAACCTTGATCTCGATGCCCGCCGCCTCAAAAGCGTTCTCTGTGGCCGTATAGTATTCCGTGCCGTGGAGATCCTCGATGTACACGATGTACGCGGAACCGATGTTGTTTTCCTTGCAATACTCCACCAAGGCGGGCACTTGCGTTTCGCTGAAACTCAACACCGAGAAGAAGTTCGGGCATTGCGCGATGTATTCCTTTAGACTCGTCGCGCCGCCCTCCGCGCTCATGAGCAGATAGCCGTACTTCTGCGCGATGGGAGCCGCCGCGAACAGGGCCGCGGTGCTGACCGGGGGCAGGAGCAGATCGACCTTTTCCTCGAGGCACAGCTGTTCGTAGAGCCGCGTCATCGTCTGCACATCGGATTTATCGTCGTAGATAACGAGCCGGATGGGCAGTTTTTTGCCGTACTCCTCGACGTACAGTCCTCCGTCCGCGTTGATTTCATCCGCCCACATGCGATAGATGGGGCCGAAAGCAGTCTGGTCGAAAATCGCGAGAGGGCCGGACTGAGATCTGACGCCGCCGATTACAATTTCGGTCTTTTCCGTGTCAACCGCCGCAACGTCCGCGCCCGTGTCGCCCGTGTCGTTGCTCGCGTTCCCGCCGTTTCCTCCGCAACCGACGAGAACAGCCGCCAGGATCAGACAAAGACCGGCAAGAACCGCAACCAGCTTCTTCTTCATCTTCATTTCCTCCTTTACACACTTTACACAAAATGACAACTGCCGATATTTGTACAATATCACAAGGCGCGCGGATAGTCTTTAGTCACGATTACAAAGTTTTGCGACAATATTGAAATAATATTACAAAAAGCGAACAGCAGACCGTATTGTAAAGAATAATTCTCTTGAAATTATAAAAAACATGTGCGTAAAGACAAATAAACGCGGAAATTTTTATGCGCTCGCACAATGCCGGCGCGCGACACGCGGCGCAGGATTTTCACCCTCGGCACGGCGCGCGGCGGAGGGCTTCAGCATATGCGCGGCAGACCTTCTCCGTAGAGAACATCCACGCGCCGCGTGCCGCCGAGTCGCGTCCGCATGAAAACGCCCCGGCCCGCAAAGACGTTGCCGATAACGGCGGCTTTCTCGCCGCCCGGCGTGTCGCGCACAGCCGCCAGAGCCTTGGCCGCGTCCGCGCCGTCAAGCACGGCGATCATCTTGCCCTCGTTGCCCATGTACAGCGGATCCAGCCCCATCAGGCCGCAGAAGCCCCGCACGGCCTCATCGACGGGGATGTCCTCTTCCCGCAGCGTGACGGAACAGCCCGCGCTCGCGGCGATCTCGTTCAGCACGGTGCCGAGTCCGCCGCGCGTCACATCGCGCATGGCTCTCACGCGCGCCCCCGACGCGTGCAGGGCCTCCGCGAGGTCCCGCAGGCAGACGCAGTCGCTTTCGATGTCGTTTTCGACGCCCATGCGCGCGCTGAGTATGCAGGCGTGGTGGTTGCCGAGACTGCCGGACAGGAGAACCGCGTCGCCCGGTCGGCAGGCGTCGGCGCAGATCGCGCGTCCTGCGGGAACGACGCCGATACCCGTCGTATTGATGTAGAGGCCGCCGCCCCGCCCCGCCACTTTCGTATCTCCCGCGACGATCCGGACACCCGCGTCCGCGGCGGCGGCGGCCATGGAAGCCGCAACAGCGTCGAGCAGACCGATGTCGAGTCCCTCCTCCAAGATGAAGCCACAGCTCAGGTACAAGGGCGCGGCGCCCACCATGAGCAGATCGTTCACCGTTCCGCAAACGCTGAGTTTGCCGATGTCGCCCCCCTTGAAGAAGAGCGGCGTTACGACAAAGCTGTCGGTGCTGACGGCAAGACGATCTTGCCGCGCGCCGTCCGCGTCGTTTTCCCGTGCGCCCTCGCCGCCGCGCGGGAACGCCGCGGGCAGAGACAGGACCGCCGCGTCCTCCAGCCTGGCGAGGACGGGGTCCGCGAACCTCTTGCCGAATATATCCCGCATCAGCAGCGCGGAATCCCTGCCGCCGCTCCCGTGGGCCGCCGTAATCTTCATAATGTCATGCTCCGATACCATATCCCGCAGGCGCCCTCCGCCGACACCATGCAGGGTCCGAGGGGACTCTCGGGCCGGCAGACGCCGCCGAAAGCCGGGCATTCGCTCGGATCGAGTCTCCCGGTGATCACATCGCCGCAGTGACAGGCTTCGGGAAGAATCTCGTCGCCGCCCGGTTCCGGACCGCCGCCGTCAAAGCGCGCGTATTCCTTTCGCAGGCGGAAACCCGAATCCGGTATGGCGCCGAGTCCCCGCCAGAAAACCGTGCAGGGTTCAAAGTATTTTGCGATCAAGGCGCGCGCCTTGCCGTTCCCCTCCTTGCTGACCGCGGAGGGATAGAGGTTCCGGACAACGCCCCGCTTCCCCGAAAGGGCGCGCACGATCGCGCAGATCGCCGCCACGATATGTTCGCCCTCGAAGCCCGCTATCACAAAGGGCTTGTCGTAGCGCTCCGCAAGGCGCGCGTAGGCGGCCGCGCCCGTGATCACGCTGACATGCCCCGGACAGATGAAGCCGTCCGCGTCGCCGCGCTCCGAAACCCACGCCAAGGCCGGGAACACCGATTTCAACGCCGTCACGAGCCGGATATTCTCAATGCCCTGCGATACGGCCTCCTCCAGAACGAGGGCGTAGGCGGGAATCGTCGTTTCAAAACCGACGGCCGCCAGCACGCAGATCGTGTCCGGGTCCCGCTTCGCGCGGGCCAAGACCTCAAAGGGCGCGTACATCATCTCGACGCGTCCGCCCGCGCCGCGCGCGTCCGACAGACTGCCCCGCGTACCCGGAACCTTCAGCATATCGCCGAAGCTCATCACGATACAGCCCTCGGTTCCCGCAAGCGCGGCGCAACGGTCGATGTAGGCCGCGGGCGTGACGCAGACGGGACAGCCCGGCCCCGAAACCAGCCGGATGCTCGGCGACAGCAGACTCCGCACGCCGGTCCGGAAGATCGCGGCGGTGTGTGTGCCGCAGACCTCCATGATCGAAAGCCGCGGGCCGTCGTAGTTTTTCAAGAATGCCGCCGCGCGCGCGATATCCATCCGCCTTACGCCTGTTCGAGTTCGGAAAAGACGGACAGTATCTCCTCCGCGTCCTCCCGCGTCAGCACCTCGATGGCGCAGCCCGCGTGGACCAACACATAATCGCCGGGCGCGGCCGTTACCGCCCCCGTATGCACATCGACAATATTGCCGCTGGAATCAACCTTGGCGTGGTTCTCGGATATTGAAAGCACTCTGCCCGGCAGAGCAACGCACATATCATTTCCCCCCTGTGGTCCGTCATCGCGAACGCAGACTCGAATCCCCCGGCCCGCCGCCCGCCCGTTCTCTTTTCTTAACTACAGTATACCGCGTTTGACTTTTTTATTCAATATACGCCGTTTAAATTATTACGCAAAAAGGGTTCAAGGAAACCATTATCGCGCGGCCGCAAGCCCTTGTCATTGTAAAATATTACAATGTTTCAATGCAATAAAGTTGAATTTTACCAAAGACAGGACGCGCGCAAAGGAGTAATATAGCGATAGAATTGAGAAGAACGCGCGCTTTTGGCGATCGGGAATTCGCGACGGAGGTGCAAATGAGCCTTACAACCCTCGCCGTCATCGGCATTGTCGTGATGGTGGCGCTCGTATTCCTAGGCATGGACCTCGGCACGGCTATGTTTCTCATCGGTCTCGTCGGTTATGCCTTGGCTGCGGAGGACTTCGCACGGGCTTTCCAACTCTTCCGCACCGTCCCTTTCACAACGGCGGCAAGCTACACATTTTCCGTAATCCCCCTGTTCGTGCTGATGGGAGAGTTCGCCTTGCAATCGGGCATGAGCAAGGGTCTGTACGATGCCTGCGAGCGCTGGCTCGGGCGCTTTCCCGGCGGCCTTTCTTTCGCGTCCATCGTTTCCTGCGGCTTCTTCGGCGCGATCTGCGGGTCGAGTTCCGCCACCGTAGCCACGATGGGCAGACTCGCCCTCCCGGAGATGCGGGCGCGCGGCTACGACGACGGCTTTTCTGCGGCGACGGTCGCCGCCGGCGGTACGCTCAGTTGGCTGATCCCGCCGAGTACGGGCTTCATCCTCTACGGCATTACGGCGTCCGTGTCGGTCGGCCGGCTGTTCGCCGCCGGGGTGGTTCCGGGCATATTGCTCATGACGGCCTTTATGACGGCTTGCGCGATCGTATGCAAACGTAATCCCAAGCTCGCTCCGCGCGGCAAAAGCTACACGCTGCGGGAAAAATGCATCGCCCTGTTTGGGCTGATCCCCATCGTCGCGATGTTCACCGTCGTGATCGGCGGCATGTTCAGCGGGATATTCGCGGCGACGGAAGCCGCGGCGATCGGCGCGATTATCGCCGTCCTCTACGCGTTGATCCGCCGGAAGTTGACGTGGCGCTCTTTCCTCGACAGACTGTTTTCCGCGCTGAAATCCTCGCTCATGGTGTTTCAAATCATGATGGGCGCGTATGTGTTCGGCTATTTTCTCACGATTACAAACCTGCCGCAAAACCTCGCCGCTTTCATCGCGGGGCTTGCCGTGAACCGATATGTGATCATCCTGTTCATGTTCCTGCTCTACATCGTTATCGGCATGTTCATGGACACCCTGTCGGCGGTATTGATCACAATTCCGATCTTCAATCCGATCGTGCTTTCGCTCGGCTTCGATCCGATTTGGTTTGGCGTGATCATCGTTCTCGTCATGGTTCTCGGCACGATAACGCCGCCCATCGGCATCAATCTGTTTATCGCTGCGGGACTCGACAAGAATCTGTCGTTGCCCGGTATCTACGGAAACATTGTTCCGTATTGCATCGCGCTCGTAATCGTAACGATCGCCGCGATTTTCATCCCGGCGCTGTCAACGTGGCTGCCGAATCTGGTTTACGGCGTCGCGGGCGGCTAGGGACGCCGCGCGTGCTTCGCGGAGCGCTTGCCGCAAACGGGCGGCGCCTCGGAACGATCCGTTCAGGACACTGTTTAAATAAATGTGGAAAAGGAGAGAAGAAAATGAAAAGAGTACGGAAAATCCTCATGCTGTTCGCCGTGTCGATGATGGCGGTCTTACTGCTTGCGGGCTGCGGCACAAAGACGGAAACCGCTCCCGAAGCGGACGCCGAAACGGGCGCGCAGGCCGAAGAGTCGGCGACGGACGGGCAGGTCTATTCGTTCAAGATCGATTACCCCAACGCGGAGAATTCCGCCATCTACCCGGTACTCGTCCGCTGGGCCGATTACGTCCGCGAGCAGAGCGACGGACGCATTGACGCGACGATCTATTCCGGCGGCGCGCTCGGCGCGCTTCCCGACTGCGTGAACAACTGCGTGGGCGGCTTGACCGACGGCTTTTGGAGCGGCGTGACCATCTACCCCGGCGTGTTTCCCGCGACTGAGGCGCTTGCGCTGCCCATGCTCGGCGCGAACAGCCAAGAGGTTGTCACCGCCGCGCTGAACACGATAGTGAAAGAAGACCCCGTCGTTTCCAAGGAATGGGAAAGCCTGCATGTTGTCGCGCTGCACTCCGCAACGGCAAGCCCTGTGCTGTTCAAACTCGGCAAGGAGGTTGTTTCGTCCGCCGATATCAAGAATGTGAACCTGCGCATTTCAAACGCCTATACGACCAAATGGATGGAGGTCCTCGGCGCCAATCCGGTGAGCTGCGGCATAAACGACGGCTACGAATATTTTGAGAAAGGCATTATCAACGGCGGGTTGTTCTTCTTCGATCAACTCCAATCCTCCGCGCTGTACGAACCGATCGACAACCTTTTGATCGCCAACACGATATACCCGCTGACGATGTTCTGCCTGAACAAGGAGCGTTACGAAGCCTTGCCGGATGATCTGAAAGCCGTCATAGACGACAGCGGGGAATGGTTCGTGGAGCAGCTTCCCGCGGTCTACAACGCGCAAAAGACCGATATGCTCGCAAAATGCGAGGAGAACAACGTGAAGATCACGTATGCGAACGAGGCGTTTATCGCGGAAATGACGGCCGCCGCGGAACCGGCGTGGCAATTGTGGGTGGACGCGATGAACGAAAAGGGTTACGACGGCCAAGCCTTGCTCGATACCGCGCGCGGTTATATCGAACAGTCCAATGCGATTTACCCGCCCGAGCAATAGACGGCAAGCGGGAATCGGGGCGTACGGCACGCGGCGGTCGCAACCGGGGCAGGGGATGGGAGGCGCGGATTTATGCTAAATGCGGTGAAAAAAATCGAAAAGGCGCTCGGCGTGTTCAGCCGGATATTCGCTTGCGTCAGCGCGCTCGCCTTGATCTGCAACGCGCTGATCATCGGCGCGGACGTATTCAGCCGTTTTGTACTCAAACACGCCCTCATCGGGTCGAGCGAATATGTAAGCGTGCTTGAAACGATCCTGATCTTTTTCGCGCTCGCCTACACCCTGCACAGCAAAGGACTCGTACACATCGCTTTCTTTATGAAGAAGCTCCCGGGGGAACTGCCCGCTTACGTCTGGACCTTTAACGAATGGTGCGGCGCGCTCGTCGCGGTATTGTTGACCTATGCCGCATACCTCCAATCCGGCGTGGTGCAAAAGCTGCATATGGCGACAACGGCGCGGCTGATCCCCTATTATCCGTTCTATGTGTTCATGACGGTGGGCCTCGGGGCCTACGCGCTCGTTCAAATTTTCGGCGCCGTCAAGAGTACGATCGGATTGTTCGATCTCGCGGTTCGGCAGGATGTGAAAGACAGTTGGCCCGTGTGACCTACGGCGCCGAGCCGGGCACGATACGAAGAGGCGAGCCGCGCGGTTCGCCTTTTCGCTTGCGCAAAAATCCCGTGGTCCTGTCGCGAGGCAAATATGAATCGGCAGGGGCGCCATATGAACCTTATAATAACGCACGGACAGTGCCCCGTCTACTCCGTTCCGACGGGATCCTATCCGTTCCGACAATTATTATGCAAATGCGAGAGACCGGTTCTTTGTGCGGCGGCGTTGCGTTACGCTTCACCCATCGCGATGAAAGAGAGCAGGAGATTTTTCCGCGTCTGCCAATCCTCCAAATCGATTCCGAGCATCTTTTCGATCCGATCGACGCGGTAGACTACATTGTTGCGATGCATATGCAGGGCTGCCGCGGTTTCGGCGGCGCGCCGCTCATTGCACAGGTAGGTGCGAAGCACCTCGAAATTGTTGCTGCGCCTTTCGTCGTCCGTGCGGCGCAGATACAGGAGCATTTTTCCGTAACGCGATGTTTCGAGCAGTCGCGCGGCTCGCTTCGTTTTGTCGAGCAGACAGCGGGCGTAGTGCGCGTCGAATCGCGCGAGGCCGCCCCGATTCGGCCGCGCCGCCGCGCCCTCCGAGAGCGCGCATTCCGCTTGACGGTAAGCGTCCGGCAGTTCGAGAAGATCATCAAAGATATCGCTCGCCCCGCAATGGATGTTGTTTTCATGAAAATATTCGTCGAGGTGCGCAAGCGTTTCATCGAAAAACGACGCGGGACCGTTGCGATGCAGAAAAAACATGGGTTGCGTGTTAAAATATACCGATCTGATATTGCGAAACGCGCGTGCCAAATCGCGCGTCATGCGCTCCGGAAAGGACGCCTTGTTCGGACCCTCCGCCGGCAGCATGACGATATACTTATCCTCGGCCTGTATGCCGACGATCCGCGCGCGTTCGCGTACGCCTGCCTCCGTTATCCGGCCGTCCATCAGGTCCGCGATGAGCGAATTGTACTCGTGGTTGTAAGCCTTTTCCGCATCCCATTCGCGCTTTACGCAGTGCCCCAGTATTTCGGCAAGACAGGAAAACAGATACAACAGCCCGGGTGTCGCTTCCCGATGTGTGCAACTCATGACAACATGGGCAAAATACAATTCTCCGAATGTGAACACCTTGCTGATCACGGTGTATTTGGCGATGTTGCGATCCGTATTGACGATCAGGCCGTCGCTTTCCGTCCACGTTTCAAAGCGTCTGAATTTCCGGAACTTCCGAAAAGCCTCTTCCGAATGGTATCCGTTTTCGATCAGAAAAAGCGAGATGGGATCATCCGTGGGGATGTTCTTTGTGTAGGCGATCAAGGCCAGCGCGGAATCGGAAACGGAGATGAAATTGCCGATGATGCGTTCGGACATATCGATGATATCCTGCACCGTCTTTTTCAGGATCACGGCGTTCTGCATATCCTCGTACCAGTCGTTTAGGCGGGCAAAGAGGTCCTGCAGTTCGTTGAAGAGATATTCGGGCGTAAACGCTTCCTCTACAATCAAAAGTCCCGCGAGCGCCGCATCCGTTTCCGTTTCGTCCCTTTCTCGGTCGCGCAGGCAGAAGCATATGAATCCGGGTCTGCGGATACGCAACGCATCGGACAGAAAACCGACATAAAGACAGTCCGCTCGAAGCGCTTCCTCGCCCGCGCGCCTAGGCAGAAGCGCAACGCGGCGGAAAGACACGGTCTCGGGCAGGTGGGATTCGTGTCGGTATCGGCGTATACTGTCGAGCATGACATGTACGGACACGCGCATATGTTCGGCACCGCCTTTCCAATTCAGCTCCGTCTGACATTCGGCTTCGCCCGCCGCCCCGCGGAACACAGCCGGCGGGGGATTGGGCGGCGTCGTTCATAAAACCCAACATCGAAGCGCCCGAGGGCTTTCACCCGCCGCGCTTCCGCTCCTCTTTATGCTTCATACCGATATAGGCTTGGCCCAGCGACAGACCGCCGTCGTTCGGCGGCACAGCGCGGTTGCGGTACACGGAAAACCCGGCCGCGCGGAGCAGGCGCAACGCCTCGTCCGTCAGAATGCGATTTTGAAACACGCCGCCGCTGAGCGCCGCCGTCGATACGCCGGTCTTTTCGCGGATACGCGTACAGGCTTTCAGGATCGTGACGGCCATATCCTTGTGGAATTGCAGGGCCAAGTCGTCTGTTCGGCTCTTGCCGGACGCGGCGATCGCGCGCGCCGCCGCGTTTTCGAGCAGGATCGCGCATTCGCCCTCGTAGCGACTGATATGCCCGATATCCAAAAGCGCCGCCACAGCGTCGAACAGGCGGCCCGCGCTCGCGCTTTCCACGCTGTTCACGCCCGTTCGCAGGGCGGAAAACAACTGCTCGCGACAGGGCAGCGCCAAGATGCCGCTGTGAGCCAAAATCTCCGCGATATCCACGGAAAAGATTTCCGGCGCCTCGTCGTCGCCCGCCGCGGCCCGCGCGCGCTCCCCCTCCGCGCCGGCGCCCGCGCCGAAAGCGTATGCGTAGCACAGCGCCGATTTCCACGCCTCTTTCACGGACGAATCCCCGCCGATCATGCGCACATAGCGCAGATGGGCCATGCGCCGAAAATCCTTGCCCTCGCACAGGAGAAACTCGCCGCCCCATATCTTCCCGTCCGTGCCGTAGCCCGTTCCGTCGAAAGCCACACCTATGACCGGACCGTCCAAGGCGTGTTCTGCCATAACCGAGGCGATGTGGGCGTGGTGATGTTGCACGCGCAGGAGTTCAATCCCGGCGGGGGCCGCGGACGGAACGCGCGAGGCGGGCATATCCCCGCAGCCGAGCGCCCGCGCGCCGTGCGGCGGCAAGGCCGCGCTGCGCGCCGCGTATTCCTCCGCCATGCGTGTTGTCGCGTACAGGGGGTGCAGGTCGCAGACCACCGTGCGCGGCGTGATACGGAAAAGCGTTCGCATTCGGGCAAGCCCCTCGCGGTAGGCTTCCTCCGCCTCCGTCGTGTCGAGATCCCCGAAATACCGGCTCACATAGGCCGCGTTGCCCTTGGTCAGCGTAAAGGCCGACTTGAGTTGCCCGCCCGTCGCCCATATCATATCGTCCTTTGTAAGCCCCTCCGCGCGGTCCGCGAAGATCGGCGCCGGCACATAGCCCTTGGAACGCCGTATCATCTGCGCGCGGCCGTCCGATACGCACGTGACGGAATCGTCCATGCGCGCGCGAATGACGCGTTCATTGCAGAGGACGCCCGCGATCAGCGTTTGCTTCCGCATGAGGCGCAGCATTTCTTTGTCGTCCTTGATCATGGGCATATCGGAGAGATTCGCGCTCGTCATGATCAACGGCCCCAAATCCTCCGTCAGCATATATTGCAGACCCATGGCGGGCAGGAAAGCGCCCATATACCGACTGCTGCGGTACAGCTCCGGCGACATCGCGCGCGCGTTCGCCTCCCCGTCCCTCCGCTCCAGCAGCACGATGGGCCTGGCCCGCGAGGTCAGAAGGGCTTCCTCCTCGGCGCTCACGCGGCAATACGCGCGTATGGCGTCCGTATCGGCGAACATGACCGCAAAGGGCTTTTCCTCGCGCAGCTTGATCTCGCGCAGCCGCAGTACCGCGTCCCCGTCAAAGGGCGAGCAGACGAAATAATAGCCGCCGACGCCTTTCAACGCGATAACGCCGCCCGCCGAAATCGCCCCCTCGGCACCCGCGAGCGGTGTGAACACCCTGTCGAGAAGCTTCTCGGGAACAGGCGTGCCGTCTTTCACGCCTGTTTTCAGGACAAGCCCGGCGGGAGAGGGCGCCGCGGGCGCGCCCTTTCTTCCTTTCCAAATCAGCATGGGACCGCAGTCGTGACACGAAATCGTCTGGGCGTGATAGCGCCTGTCGTTGCGATCGCCGTACTGCCTTTCGCACAGCGCGCACATGTGAAAGTCCGCCATCGACGTATTGTTTCGGTCGTAGGGTACGCGATCGATGATCGTGTAGCGCGGTCCGCAGGACATGCAACTGATGAAAGGATGCATCCATCGCGGATTTGCGGGATCACGCAACTCCGCGAGGCAATGCGCGCAGACGGGCAAATCCGCAGGCAACATGCTCGCCTCGTCGCCCCCCTCGGCGCTCTCCGATATGGAAAAACCCTCGAAACGTTGGAGCGCGGGCAGAACGCGGCGCTCGCAGCGAACGATCTCCGCCGGCGGCGGCAGTTCCGCGTGCAGACAGCGCAGAAAGGCCGCGATGCGCGCCTCCGTATCCGTAAGTACGATCTGCGCCAAGCCGCCCGTGTTTCGCACCTCGCCCGACATGCCGAGCCGCTGCGCCAGCTTTGCGGCAATGGGTCTGAAGCCGACTCCCTGCACGACGCCCCACAGCGTTATGCGCTCCGTCCGCGGCGCGTTGGCCGGCGGATCGCAATTGTCCGATGATTTCCCCCGATTCAATCCTGCACCCTCCGTTTCCGTACTTCATATTATGGCACTTTTGCGCGGCGTTTGCAATGCGCTTGCCGCATTTTGCGAAAAACGCGCGGGGCATTGCGTCCCCTTGCCTTTCCGCGCGGCCTGTGGTATGCTTTTGCATGAGAAAGCCCCGAAGCCGCGGCGCGTATTGCCCGGTCATTTCGGAAGCCGGGTTGAGTGCGAGAACCGCAGGATCCCGGCCTTTCGGCAGGGGACTGACGCCGTCGTTCAAACGCCGGCGCCGGCGAAATGTATCGAGCAAGGAGTGCAACCGCAAGATGAATCCATCAAAAGACGCCGCGTCTTTTACGGAGTCCCTGCTTTCTTGGTATCGCGCGAACGCGCGCGATCTGCCGTGGCGCGCGGATCGCGCGCCCTATCGCGTTTGGCTTTCGGAGGTCATGCTGCAGCAGACCCGCGCGACGGCCGTACGGCCCTACTTCGAGCGCTTCCTGCGGGAGTTTCCCACGATTTTGGATCTCGCGGAAGCGGACGAAGCGCGGCTTTTGAAACTCTGGGAGGGACTCGGCTACTACAGTCGCGCGCGAAATTTGCAAAAGGCGGCGCGCGCGATCATGGAAAAGCACGCGGGGCAATTCCCGCGCGATCCGCGTGAGATTTCGGCTCTGCCGGGCATCGGCGCCTATACCGCGGGCGCCATCGCCTCCATTTGCTTTGAAGAGGCCGTGCCCGCCGTGGACGGCAACGTGCTGCGCGTGATGGCGCGCCTCACGGGTGATGCCGCGCCCGCGGACACCCCGGGACAAAAGAGAAAGGTCGCGGAAACGCTCAGGCTGCTGTACCCCGCAGAGGCCCGCGGCGATTTCACGCAGAGCCTCATGGAACTGGGCGCGTTGATCTGCCTGCCGGGCGGCGCGGCGCTGTGCGGCGTCTGCCCCGTCCGGGCACTCTGCACGGCCCTGCGCGAGGATAGGGTCGCAAAGCTGCCGGTGAAGCGTGCGAAAAAAGCGCGAAAAAAAGAAGAAAAGACGGTCCTCATCCTGCGTTGCGGGGACGCGATCGCATTGCGGAGGCGGGAGCGGAAAGGTCTGCTGGCGGGGCTGTGGGAACTCCCGAACGCGGACGGAACCCTGTGCGAGGCGGAGGTCCTGCGGCTTGCGCAAGCTTGGGGTCTGCGCCCCCGCTCCGTCGGCGAAAGGGAGGAGCGAAAGCACGTCTTTACGCACATCGAATGGCATATGACCTGTTACCGCGTCGATTGCGAAACGCGGGACGCGCGGTTCTTGTGGGCGGACGCGCGTATGCTGGCGGATGAGATCGCCCTGCCCTCCGCCTTTGGCAAGCTGCTCTGAGGGCCGGGGCGCGAATAAATGTATCCAACTTGAGCGTTATACATAAAAACCCTTTGCCCCACCCGGCCCTAATTAAGCTTGATCTCGCGGACAAAGCGCAGCTTCTTGTAGTAGTCGAGTTCGATCAGATCGGTCGGGCGCACGTTCCCGTCCTCCTTGGTGAAGTAGGACAGCCCGGCCAGATGGAGCATCTTGTAGACGAACTGCGAGCAGAACATGATGTTCGGCTTGTGCGAGTATTTCAGAACCAAGCCCATCAGATTGTAGGCGCTGCCCTCCCGATTGATTTCCTCCACCTTGTCCAGGATCAGTTTTTTCCGGTATCGCGAGCATTCCAAGCTGTAGATCAGTATGGACGCGCCCGG
>JAITKU010000064.1 GCA_031278255.1 Eubacteriales Family XIII. Incertae Sedis bacterium
AAGAACCGTCCCCCTGTGTTCTCAAAACACCGCCCGAATGTGACACAAAAGAACCGTCCCCCTGTGTTCCGCACGGTTTCTCGAAACACCGCCCGAATGTGGCACAAAAGAACCGTCCCCCTGTGTTCTCCAAAAGAACCGTCCCCCTGTGTTTCTTCCCGATTGCGCACGGTTTCTCGAAACACCGCCCGAATGTGACACAAAAGAACCGTCCCCCTGTGTTTTCCAAAAGAACCGTCCCCCTGTGTTTTCGCGACATTGCGCTTGAAATTCAAACGCGCGCGCGCCATACTCCCCGTGAAGGCATCGAAAGGGGTTGTTTCGCTTGATCGAGAAAGCGGCAAAGGGCGTGGCACGCGCTTTGCCGCCATTCCCGAAGGCGCGCTTTCTTTTTACATTACACGAGCTTCCGCTTCACCATCTCCGTGAGGATGAACGACGCCACGTCCTCCGCGTAGGTATGCGGGCCGAAGCCCGCGTCGAAGCCCAGTTCCTGCGCCAACTCGTAGGAGATCCACGGCCCGCCGCAGCACAGCACGATCCGGTCGCGTATACCCTCGGCTTCCACAAGCTCAGCCAGATTGGTCAGATTGCTCACGGGTACGTCCTTTTGCGTGACGACCTGCGACACGATGACGGCGTCCGCGTTCAGTTCTATCGCCTTGGCGATCAGGGCCTCGTTCGGCACCTGCGAGCCCATGTTGATCGCCTCTATGCCCTTGTAGCGCTCCAGACCGTAATGCCCGTGAAAACCTTTCATGTTCATAATGGCGTCGATACCGACCGTATGCGCGTCGGTTCCCGTCGTGGCGCCGACGATCACGACCGTTCGCTTGATGTTCTCGGCTATATAGTCCTGACAGCCCTCCCGGCTCATGACCTCGACCTCCGCTTTCGCGACCTTTATGCTCGTGAAGTCCACCGTATGCAGGCATTTGCCGTATAGGACAAAGAACGTGAAGCCCTGCCCCAGATCCTTTGAAAACGCCACCTTTGCCTCGTCGAAGCCCATCTTTCTGCAGAGTTGCCGCGCGGCCTCGTCCGCCTCCGGACCGTAGGGAACGGGCAAGGTGAACGTGAGTTCCGTCATCCCGTCGTTCATCGTGTCGCCGTAAGGCTTTACCCGCGTAAGATCGACTTTCCCCGTCGCGATATTCCCCGACATTTTATTGCACCCCCCGCATCATCGGCTCGATAAAGGGATTGAAGTATTCGCCGTGCTTCACGACGACGCCCTCGAGTCCCTTGCCGCCCTCTCTCGACCGTTTCACGCCGCCGAACTTACCCTGTTCGATGGTTGCAAACAGCCCCTCTTCCTCTATTTGCCGCAGCAGCGCGTCGGCCTCCGACAGCACAAGCCGCGCCCGCTTTTGGATCACGCCGTCTTTCTTGAATTCCACCTCGTCCCCGAGATGCCGCGCGTTGTTGAAGATGTACGACGCGTTCTCGATCGACAGGAAACGGTCCTGCAAATGCGGCGTGTGGATGGCCTCGGTCAACATGCCGAGAAGCTGCAGCGACTGCCCCGACCATACGGCGATCAGGTTGAAGAGCGCGTCCTGTATATGCCCCCTGAAGATGTTTCCCGTCATGAATTTCGTGGGCGGCATGTACTTCAGCGAGGCGTTCGGGAATATCTCTTTCGCCATGATCGCCTGGGCCAATTCGTACAGGAAGCCGTCCTCGATGCCGGGATCCATCTCGAAAGCGTGTCCGAGACCCATCTGCGCCTCCGGAATGCCCGCCAGCACGGCAAATTGTTCGTTTATGAACTGCGAGGCCAAAACCGTGTGCGCCTCCTCGAACGCATCCGCGGTTGTCAGGTAGTTGTCCTCGCCCGAGTTGAAGATGATACCGCTGTAACCGATGATCACCCTCGAGAAGAACTGGTCCACCAGCGTCCTCTGCATGTTGATATCGCGGAACAATATCCCGTAGAGCGCGTCGTTCAACATCACGTCCAGACGCTCCAAAGCCCCCATCGCCGCGATTTCCGGCATACACATGCCGGAGGAATAGTTGCAGAGCCTTATATATCTGCCGACCTCCCGTCCGACCGTGTCCAGCGCGTCACGCATGATACGGAAATTCTCCTGCGTCGCGTAGGTGCCGCCGAAACCCTCCGTCGTCGGTCCGTAGGGCACGTAGTCAAGCAGACTCTGCGCCGTTGTCCTTATAACCGCGATGATATCCGCGCCCTGTCTGGCCGCCGCCTGCGCCTGCACAACATCCTCGTAGATGTTGCCCGTGGCGACTATGACGTAGAGGTAGGGCCGCCGGCCCTCGCCGAGCGTGCGCAACAGGTCCTCCCGCGCTTCGCGTTGGCCCTTTATGCGCGCCAGCGTTTCCCGCACGATCGGTTGCAACGCGTCTGCGGCCTCGCGGACGGAGACCGTCGGCAGCTTGAGCGGGTCCAGCGTCCCCTGCGCCGCTTCCTCCGCGATCTGCTGCGGCGAAAGCCCCGTCGCGCGCACGGCGTTTCCTATCCAATAGGCGCAGCCCCTGTCCAGCAGGCCGGCATCCTTGATTTGATCCACAAATACGTTCGGCAACGGCGATTCGAGCGCATCCACGCCGTCGATGCCGAGCAGCCGCGCCACCGTGCGCTCGGTACTCACGGTCGTGTGCTTGTCGATGAACTTCTGCACGCTTTCCGCGATCCGCGCGGCGCAGCTTCTCGCGCCGTTCACCACGTTTGGGTCCAGATTCAATTTACTCATAACACAATCCCCTTTCCGGCGGTTATCGTCCTGCGGGTTCCGCATCCATAAAATCTCTTGCCAGAGCTATGATTTCCTTGTGTACTCCTAATATTTCGGCGATTCTGATCGCGTCTTTAGGCGTATCGCTCTCCCCGGACACCCGTTCGAGGCGATAATCCATCAGCGCGCCGATCGCTTCAAGCCTTTCGCTCGGATCGGCGTCCCGCAGCGCCGCCGCCAATTCCGCAAGGTCCGCGCCCGAAAGCCCGCGCACGCGGTAATTCGCGACGGCCGCGCCGCGCGCAACGCGATCGAAATGCGTGGTTATCAGCGTAATGCAGGGCTTGTCGGACAGATAGGCGACCAAAGCCCTCGTCAGCGCGCGCCCCTCCGCCGGATTCGTGGCGCCGGCGATCTCGTCTATGAGAATCAGCGCCCGTTCCCCGCTCTCTTTCAGTATGACGTTCAGGTCCTCCATCTCGCTTCCGAAGCTGGAAAGCCCCTTGCGCAGGTCCTGGCTGTCGCCTATGAGGATACTTATCGACGAGGAAAGCCCGAGGACGGCCGATTCGCACGGCACGAAAAGCCCGTACCGCGCCATCGCGGCCACCAATCCCACCAGCTTCATGGATACGGTCTTGCCGCCCATGTTCGCGCCCGTAATGCAGGCGACGCCCCGTTCCAAGGCGATACTGACCGGCCGGTAGGCGCGCCCTTTCTCGCGCAGCGCGCATTCCGTCGGCAGATGCCGGCCCGCCTCCACGCGGAGTACGCAGTCCCGGACGATCACGGGCCTGACGCAGGCGTGCCGCAACGCGTGGGCCGCCTTTGCCATGAGGAAGTCGAGCGCGCCGATACGATCGCAATTGCGCAGGATGCGTTCCGCCTCGGCGCAAACCGCGTCCGTAAGCGTCGCGCGCACCGCCTCCTCCGTCTCTTCTATCTCCGTCGCAAGCGCCTCCGCTTCCGCTTCGAGCGCGCGCGATTCCTCGCTCGCCGCGAGCGCGAAACGCACGGCGAAGAGGTCCTCCCCCGCCACATAAAGCTGCGGCGCGCCGCGCGCGGCCTCCATCGCCGTCTCGTCGCTGCGCGCGATCACCGCCTCAAAGCCCGGGTCCGGCGATACGCCGACAGCGGTGAAAACCTCGTCGGCCAAGCGTTTTCGGTCGGCGCGCAACAGGCGTTCCTTTTCTTTCTTCCGCTTGCGAAGTTTTGCCAATTTCTCCGAAAACAGATCGTAGATGTAAAACGTGGGCATTCGGGCGCCCTCGGGATCGAGCGTTTTCAAGAGTTCGCCCGTATCCTCCGGCGCAAAGCCGTCCGGCATCGCGGGACCGAGGTCCCCATATATGCCCGCAAGCGTTTCCGTGTGCAGGAGGAGAAGCTTGACCTCAAAGAGTTCCACCGTCGAAAGAACATCTTCCCCGCAGCGCGTAAGGCTGTGGGAAAGGTCCTTTATCTCGTCAAATACCCCTGTAATGCGCTTCGCCGCGTCCCCATGCGCGGCGATCATATCGCGGACGCCCTCCAGCCTGTCGTATTCCGCCTCCAGGTCCGCCTCTTCACCCGGCATGAAAGGGCGCGCCGCCGCCGCGCGCTTCTTTCCGAAAGGCGTATGGGGGCGCAGCTCGGACAGCACGTCCAGGAAGCCTGTTTCACTGTTTGTTCGTTTGATCGCGTCGTGCATAGCGCAAGCCGCCTCCCCATTTTGCCGAGGCGAAAGGGCGCCCGTCAGGAACGCCGCATTCGCACATCGACGACGGGAATATCCCCGACCGCGGCGCCGACCGTTCGGATCAGTTCGGCGCTGTCAAAGGAAAACCCCGCCGGCGAATAAGGGTTGACTGTTATCGCGACGATCGTCACGCCCGATTGAACGAAAACCCGGAGGCCCTTGGCGCAAAGTCGCCGCCACGCGCGCCGGTCTATAAAAATCTTCGTCGGATCGGTGACAACAAAGGCCGCGTTCTTCAATAAATTCTGCGGGATGCCCTCCGCAAGACTCTTCGTGAGCGCTCCCGGCAAACAGATGTAACGGCTGTTCGCGTCGATCTCCCCGCCGATATCGGCGCCGACCGCAAGGCCCGTCTTTAAATCCAAGACCCGAGTCTCGTCGCCGAGACAGAGGACACGCTTTTCTTCCGCATGGCGCGCTATCTCCGCCAGCGCCGCCTCGTCCCGCAGCACCGGCAGACTGTACAGTTCCACCACATGGGCGGTTTCCGCAGCCACCTCCGATATGCGGCCGGACAGGGCCGCCCCCGTCGCCAAAATCACGGCGTCCGAGGCGCGGGGCGCGGCGACCGAGCGCCGGTCTATGGCACCGTCGATCAGGACCATATCCGCGCCGAGTTCCAGCATTTCCGCGCAGATGCCCATCTGCGCGGTTGCCGACACGGGGCCGGCCACCTGCACGTAGCCCTCGCTGACCGCGCCGCAGATCATGACCTGCCCAAGCGCCGTCCGGTAGTCCGTCATGCGCAGGATTTCAAGCCCCGCTTCCGCAAACGCGTACAAGTCCTTGGGGATCGTAGCCATGGCGCCCTCCGGCAGAAAGACCTTGGGCTTCGCCGTTCCCGTCACCAAGTCTCTCGTTTCGCCGTCCCGCCCCGTGGAGGTGATACCGAGGCGCAGACCCGCGTCCGGCGCTTCCGCGATCAGCGCGCCGAGCGTGGTGGTTTTGCCCGTGTTCTTCGCCACGCCGACGACGGAAACGATCTTGTATTTGCTCGCCGCTTCGCGCAAAAGACCCATATCTCTTTCCCTGATTGCGCGGTTTTGCGTCCGCGCCCGGCCGTGGGCGCGGGGACCCGCCGCCAAAGATTTCTTGCATTACGCAAACGGAGAAACACGCCGCGTTCGCGATATACAGTACTTATTTCGAATTTCTTCTGTGTCTTGCCAAATTCGCAGGTTCGATCGATATGCCCATGCCCTCCGACAAGGCCGCGACGCCCTCGAATACGTAGGTCTTTTTGCCCGTGCAATAATCGCAGGTGCAAGCAACCTCGTCTTGATGCTTCGGTTCCGCGTAGGACGTTATGACGCCCTCATAGTTCCGCAGTATGACGCGCTCCGTCGTGGAGGATATGAGATAATCGGGCATGACGGGCGTCTTTCCGCCGCCGCCCGGCGCGTCCACGACAAAGGTCGGCACCGCAAAACCCGAGGTGTGCCCCCGCAGCGCCTCTATGATCTCAATCCCTTTCGCCACCTTGGTCCTGAAATGTTCTATACCCACGGACAGATCGCATTGGTAGATGTAGTAGGGGCGCACCCGGTTCTTAACCAGCAGGTGTACCAGTTCACGCATGATGTGCGGGCAGTCGTTCAGGCCCCTGAGCAGGACGCTCTGGTTCCCGAGCGGTATGCCGGCGTCGGCAAGCTTCGCGAGCGCGGCCATGGCGTCCGGCGTCATCTCCTTGGGATGGTTGAAATGCGTGTTCAGCCATACGGGATGATACTTTTTCAGCATATTCACAAGGCCGTCGGTGATACGCATGGGCATGACCACGGGCGTCCTCGATCCGAGCCGCACGATCTCCACGTGGGGTATCTTGCGCAATTCCGAAATGATGAACTCCAGCACGTCGTCAGACACGCAGAGGCAGTCGCCGCCCGAAAGCAGCACGTCCCGTACCTGCGGCGTCTTGCGGATATACGCAATGCACTTCTCGATATCCTGCATGTCGCGGCTGCTGTCGTATTCGCCGGCCAGCCTGCGGCGCGTACAATGCCTGCAATACATGGAACATTGGTCCGTGATAAGGAAGAGTACGCGGTCCGGATATCTGTGCGTCAGGCCCGGCGCGGGGGAATCCGCGTCCTCATGCAGCGGATCCTCCATATCATTCTCGCTCTTGTACGTTTCGTACAGCACGGGTACGGCCTGCATTCTGACGGGACAGCGCGGGTCGTCCGGGTCCATGAGCGACGCGTAATAGGGCGTTACGCCCACGCGGAAGCAGTCCACCACCTTTTTGATATCATCCTTTTCCTTGTCCGTCAGGTTCACAACCTGCCCGATCTCGTCCACGCTCGTCAGCCTGTTTCTGATCTGCCAGCGCCAATCGTTCCATTCCGCCTCGCTCACATTTTTCCAAAGAGGAATATCTTTCCATTTTCTTATCTCTGTCATTTCTGTACACCTCATCCTCACCCCATTTTACCGCTCAAAGGTCTGAACAGCAACTGCTTTACGCGTACATTTCCTCAAACAACTTCTTTATCTCCGCATTCTCACGCAAAACCTGCAACGCGATGGCCGCGTGGTCCTTGCAATAGCCGTTGCCGATAATCATATCCACATCCTTGCCCACGCCCTCCGCGCCGAGCGCGGCCTTTGTGAAACTCGTCGCCATGGAGAAAAAGTATACGGTTCCGCGATCCCTGCACGCGAGGATGGAGGCCATTTCGGTGTTTTCGATATTCACGCAGTTGATCACGACGTCCGCCAGCCGTCCGTCCGTCAATTCCGAAATCCGGTTGTACAAGCCGACCGCATCCGTCGCGTCAAACGCGAAATATTCATCCGCGAGCTTCAATTTTCTGGCGCGTTCCGTGGATTTCTCGCTGCCGCCGACGCAGATGATCTTTCCGTTCACGCCGGCGCGCTTCTTCGCCTCGTGCAGGCACAGAAGCCCCGACTTTCCGCCGCCGCCTATGATCACAACGGTGTCGCCCGACTTCACGAGTCTGGCGGTCTGCGCCGGCGCCCCCGCAACGTCGAGCGCCGACAGCGCCAGCGTCTCGGGCATGTCTTTCGGCAGCACCGCGTATATGCCGCTCTGGAACAATACAGCCCGTCCCTTGATATCCACCTGATCGATATCCGGCCTTACGTCCGTGATCTCGTCTATGACGAGCGGCGTGAGCGAGAGCGAAACGAGCGTCGCAATCTTATCGCCGAGCTTCAGATTTCCCACATAGGCGGGACCGATCTCCTTGACCGTTCCGATCAGCATACCGCCGGAACCCGTCACCGGATTCTTGTGCTTGCCCGCTTTCGCGACGATCCCTTTCATGATTTTCTTGATTTCCTCGACGTCGCCGCCCGCCTGCTTTTCAATCTGCGTAAAACTGGCGGAATCGACGTTCAACGTCTGCACCTCTATAAGCACCTCATTGTCGTAGATTTCCATCGTGTTGTCGATAACATCGGCCGGTTGCGGCAACACGCCCTTGGGAGAAACCACCCTATGCGTTCCAAACGGGCAACCCTTTTTCATTTCAAAAATCCTCCTGCTCTCTTTGGCGCTTTCGCGCCGTCCGCAAAATGTAAAACGTTTTACTTACAGGATAATGCAAAAGGCGTGCCGGCCTGCGGAGAAACGCGAACGCGCGCCTTGCGCGGGATCGCGCGGACCCGGCGGCGATTTTGGCGCCGCGCTCCCCGGCACGACGCCGCCCCTCGGTCTTTCTTCTTCTTTTCGCGCGGGTTTTCGCGGAGGCGCGCGGCGTTTTGCTGTCAAAATCGGTTCACTTTGCGAACTCTGAACCGATTCGGGTTCGGCCCGTATCGCGGATCGCGAACGGCGCGGGCGCCGGGACGAACGATGCGGCGCAAATCCAAGGCTTGGCAGGAATGCGGGCCGATCGCAAAGGCCGGCGGGATTCGCGTTTATATGGCACATAAATTGCAAAGAACATATACAATTCCCTACCCGGAAAAGGAGAAAATACATGGAAAAAATTACCTCCACCCTGCGGCTGCGCATGTCGCATAAGGACGCCCATTACGGCGGAAGTTTGGTGGACGGCGCGCACGCGGTTCACCTGTTCGGAGATGTCGCCACGGAACTTTTGATAAGGCTCGACGGCGACGAGGGGCTGTTCCTCCGCTACGACGAGGTGGAATTTTTGGCGCCCATATACGCCGGGGATTATATAGAAGCCTCCGGCGAGATCATCCACATCGGCAACACATCGCGAAAGATGGAATTCGTCGCCAAAAAGGTGATCGCGGCCAGGCCGGATATAAGCCCGTCCGCCGCGGATTTTCTGGACGAACCCATCGTCGTCTGCCGCGCGAAAGGCGTATGCGTGACGCCCAAGGACAGCAAGCGAAAGTAGTTGAAAGTAGTTGAAAGCGGTCGAATATAAATACTTGACAATTTCAACAATTTACAGTACCATTTACGGAAGAGCAAACACACACCGGCAAAATACGGGCGGCGCATGAACGAATACCCAAGACTTGTTGTAGATCTAAAAAAACTCCGCGATAACATCGAACGGATCAAGTCGTGTTGCGCGGCGCGGGGGGTACGCCTGACGGGGGTCGTGAAAGGCTTCACGGGTATCCCCGCGTGTACAAAGGTATTCGAGGAGGCCGGCTGTCAATACATAGGCACTTCGCGCCTCGAACAGATACGCGACGCGCTTGCCTACGGCGTCAAGGGACCTTTCATGCTGGTTCGTCTGCCCATGCGCAGCGAGGTCGATGAAGCGGTGCGCCTTACCGCAATCAGCCTGAACAGCGAAATACCGACGTTGCGCGACTTGGACGCGGCGGCGGCGCGGCAGGGGAAGCGGCACGGTATCATCCTGATGGCCGACCTCGGGGACCTGCGCGAGGGCTTTTGGGATCGGCGCGCGTTGCTCGAAGCGGCGCGGATCGTCGAGGGCGAGTTGCGGCATCTCGATCTGGCGGGCGTGGGGACCAATCTGGGCTGTTACGGTTCGATCTTTCCCACGGTGGAAAAAATGCGCGAACTCGTAGACTGCGCGGAGATGATCGAGGCGGATATCGGCCGGCGGTTGGATATCCTGTCCGGCGGCGGCAGTACGTCGCTGCCGCGGATATTCGATCGCGATATGCCGGAACGCATTAACCAGTTGCGGGTGGGCGAGGCGATTATCAACGCCAAAGACGCGCAGGACCTCTTCGGTTACGATATGCGTTTCATGCACCAAGATGTTTTCGTGCTGCAAGCGGAGGTCATCGAGGTGAAAGACAAACCCAGCTATCCCGTGGGCGAAATCATGTTTGACGCTTTCGGCCTGAAACAGGAATATACGGACAGGGGCGTGCGCCGCAGGGCTTTGCTGGCCTTGGGGCGCGTCGATTATGCCTTTCCCGACAGGATTTATCCGAAAGACGCGGGCGCGGAGGTGATCGGCGCGTCCAGCGATCATACCATCGTCGATATCGCGGACGCGGCGCGGGACATCAGGGTCGGGGATATCATGGAATTCACCCTCTGCTACACGAGTACCGCGTTCGCGTCGCATTCGCCGAATGTGAAGATCGCGATCGTTTAGACCTTTTCCTCGGCGGCGCGGCGGGCGGCCAGTTCCCGTTTCATCGTCTCAAAGCGTTGCTTGGTGATCGGAAAACGAAACATGAAGAACGCCGATACGACGAACAGCACGCCCGGCACGAGGGTGAAGCAATCAAAGACGGCCGCGAGGGCCGCGGGACTTTGGCTCGCGGCGCCGGACTCGAAGCCCCTGAGTTCCAGCCATATGCCGAGCGCCTGCATACCGATGCCGGACGCGATCGATTGCGCCATGGGCAGCGTGGACGTGATCGTGCCGGCCCGCCGCATATGGTTCTCGTATTCATCGACCTCGCAGATGTCATAGAACGCAGCCGGCATAAGCTGCCAGTAAGCGGTGCTTGCCATGGCGTAGACGGACAGCAGGAGGAACAGCGGGGGCAGAGAAAAGCGCGTGATATCGACGCAGCGCAGGACCGCCGTCAGACTGCCGCTGACGCCGAGGCACACGATCAACATCGTCCGCTTGTCGAAGCGCTTTGCGAGCCGCATCATCGGAACGGCCAAGACGATTCCGAGCAGACCGAATACGAGCATGAGTCCCGAGATAAACGAACCGGAAAAA
>JAITKU010000111.1 GCA_031278255.1 Eubacteriales Family XIII. Incertae Sedis bacterium
GGCGCAGACGAGCAGGGGGCTTATGGTGTCGAATGCTTATTCCAAGCCGGAAACGGATGTCCCGGCGCTGATAACGCTGGACGACTACTATTACATCGTGCCGGTACACGAGGAGGCCGCGAACGACTATGAACCGGGCCTGTCCTACCGCAGGGATGTGACGAGTTCCGGCGCCGTGAACCTCGCCTTTGTCATCTCGGGAAGGACTGATCCCATCGAGTGGCGGCTCGGTGTAATCCTGCAAATCACGCCTAAGTCTATCGAGTCGGCGGCGTATTTCAGGACCATTGCGGTCGGCGATCCCGGCCCGGCGTTCGACAGGGCCTATTACAACGGGACCACAACGGAAGAGAACGGCGAAAAAAGCGGTTTTGTTCTGGATGGTCTTATAGAGGATGATCTGAGGTTTTTCGATAAGAAAAAAGTAGCCCTGTACACGCCCTACAAGCAGGGCGATCCGGCCGGCACATATGATATCTACGCGCGTTCCGGCTACTACGATGTCTACGGCAACCTTGTCGGGGAGATCGCAGACGGCTATGTGGACGGCGGCAACTACGTGATAGACGGCAGCAAGTTTATTATGGTCGGCGATGAAAAATACGTGTGGGCGGGGTCTTTCCGAGTGATCGCAGAGGGCGGCACTCCGTCTCTTTCGCCCTCCTCTCCCGTGATCCCGCCGCCCGCGGAGGAGGAAACAGAGGGACTCTTTACGGACGACCATATCAAGTACATCTACGGCTATCCCGACGGTCTGATCAAGCCGGAGCGCGCGCTTACGCGCGCGGAAGCGTCCGCGGTGTTCTTCCGGCTCCTGTCCGAGGGCTATCGCGCCGGCGTGATCAAGCATACGAATTCTTTCGCGGATGTCGAGTCCGGCAGTTGGTATAACACCGAGGTTTCGACGCTCGTCGGTATCGGGATTCTGGAGGGCTATCCGGACGGGAGTTTCCGTCCGAACGAGCGCATCACGCGCGCGGAACTCGCGTCGATATCGGTTCGCTTCGCCGAGATCATGGGCGAAACGGGGGAGGTCGAGGCGGACTTCACCGATATCGCGGGGCATTGGGCGGAAGATGCCATCGTGCGCGCGGCCGAGATCGGCTGGGTGGCGGGCTATCCGGATCGCAGCTTCCGCCCGGGTGAGCCGATCATCCGCGCGGAGTTTGTGACCATCGTGAACCGCATGTTGGCACGCGCCCCCGAAACCGCGGACGATCTGCTCCCGGGCGCGATGAAGCAGTGGCCCGACAATACGCCCGACAAGTGGTATTATCTCGATATGCAGGAGGCCACGAACGCCCACGCGTACGAGCGCAAGGACACGCAGGTTCCGGGCCGGAAATACAATTACGAAAAATGGACGCGTATCTTGGAAGCGCCTGATGCCGCGCCCAACGAGCCGTAAAAAACGCCCGGTGGGAGGGGGCTGACGCCCTTGCCTTGCCGAAAGTGTTTGACGCGCCGCCCCGCGGATGATACACTTTTGTTATACGAAAGAAATCCCGGCGTTTCGGTCGAGGTTCCGTTTTGCTCGTCCAAGCTGAAAGGAAGCGATGCGATGAAAAAATGTACGGCAATTCTCCTTGCGCTCGCGCTCGCGGCGGCGCCGTTTGCGCCCGCGTTCGCCGCCGACGCAAAGACGCTCGACGCGGCGGTCGCGGACGCGGCCGCCTATATGCTCAAGACGGTCAAGGCGCCGGAGGTGGATTCCGTCGGCGGGGAATGGGCGATTATCGGTCTTGCCCGCAGCGGCTGTGCCGTGCCCGATTCCTATTATGAAGCCTACCGCAAGACCGTCGAGGCCTACGTCGCGGAATGCGGCGGCGTCCTGCACGAGAAGAAGTACACGGAATACTCCCGCGTGATCCTCGCCCTGACTGCGGCGGGCTACGACCCGCGCGCGGTGGCGGGCTACGATCTGACCGCCGCGCTCGGCGATTTTGAGCGCACGATCTGGCAGGGCATCAACGGTCCGATCTGGGCGCTGATCGCGCTCGACAGCGGGAATTATCCCATCCCGAAGAACGCGGACGCAAAGACGCAGGCGACGCGCGAACTCTACATCGAAGAGATTTTGCGCCGCCAGATATCGGACGGCGGCTGGAATCTGACGGCGGGCGCGGACGGCGAAATCCGCGCGGGCGAGAAGAGCGACCCGGACCTGACGGGCATGGCGCTGCAGGCCCTCGCGAAGTATCAGGACCGGCCCGCGGTCAAGGCGGCGACGGAGAGGGCGCTGGCGCTCCTTTCGGACTTGCAGGACGACACGGGCGGGTATTACAGCTGGGGCTACGTCAACTCGGAGAGCGTCGTGCAGGTACTCGTCGCGCTCTGCGAACTCGGGATCCCCGCGGATGATCCGCGCTTTGTCAAGAACGGACACAGCCTTGTGGACAATATACTCGGCTTTCGGCTCGCGGACGGCAGCTTTCTGCACACGGCGGACGGCCTTGGCAACAGCCAGATGTCCACGGAACAGGCTTTTTACGGACTCGTCGCGGCGCAGCGGGCGGCGAACGGCAAGAACTCGCTCTACCGCATGAGCGACGCGACAAAGCGCGACGCTTCCCTTTCCCCGTCCGCCGCGTCGCCGGCCGAGGCGGATGGGCTGCCCGGCAGGAACGAGGCCGTGCGTCTCGTGCCCGTGACGGCGGCGGGCAAGACCTTTTCGGATATCCGGGGGCACGCGAACGCGGAGGCGATCGAGGCCCTCGCCGCGCGCGGGATCATAAACGGCATGACGGACGAAAGCTTCGCGCCCGACGCGGGCGTCACGCGCGCCGAGTTTGCCGCGATCGTCGTGCGGGGGCTGGGGCTGCAAACCGTCGCGCGAGGCGGCGGCGCGTATCCTTTCGGCGATGTGAAACAAGGCGATTGGTATTTCTACTATGTGCATACCGCGGATTTCTACGGCATTGCGGGCGGCGTGGGGAACGACAGGTTCAACCCCTCGGGCACGATTACGCGGCAGGAAGCCGCCGTCATGACGGCGCGCGCGGCGGGCCTCGCGGGATTGGACGCGGAACTCGACGCGTCTGCGATCCGCGATACGCTCGCGCAGTTCGACGATTACCGCAGCGCCGCGGACTGGGCGCAGGGCGCGCTCGCGTTCTGCTACGCCGAGGGGATTTTGGACGACTCGGCCCTCGATATCGAACCCAAAAAGGCGGCGACGCGGGCGGAGATCGCGGGGATGGTGTATCATATGCTAAGCTTGGCGGATTTGCTTTAAAAGGGAGTACGGGAGATGCGAAAACACAGGACAAAGATCGTTTTCGCGGCGGCGGCGGTCTGTTTGCTTGCCGCCGCGTGGGTTTTCGGCGGCAATTACGCGAACCGCGGCGGAGGGGCGGACACGTCCGCCGCGCTTGCCGATACGGTTTCGGCGGAGGAGGTCGCCGTTTCCGCCGAGCGGGCGCAGACGGAACCGTCCGCGCTCGCGGGCGAAAAGGCCGCGGGGGATACGGAGGAGTCCGCGCCGCTTTCGCCCGCGACGGAAAGCCCCGCGCCTGTGGCGGAGGACGCGGCGGAAGTCTCGCCGCCCGCGGAGCCGCAGACGGTCGAAGCACCCGCGCCCGCGGAGCCGCAGACGGCCGAGACGCCCGCGCCCGCCATGGTCATAGACCCCGAGACGGGCAAGGACCGATATCTCACCGATCCGGTGCCCGCGGGTAAGCCGCTTCCCGTCGAGCCGCAGGACGCGAGGATCGGCGACGACGCGCGCAGCGCGACGCTCACCGTGCGTTGCGATACGATCCTCGGCAATATGAACCTGCTCGACGAGGAAAAATGGGAACTCGTCCCCGGTGACGGCGTGATCTTCAAGACGGCGACCGTCACGTTTTACGAGGGGGAGAGCGTGTTCAACGTCCTGCAGCGCGAGATGAAGCGGGCGAAGATTCACATGGAGTTTGAGAATACGCCGATCTACAATTCCGCCTACATCGAGGGTATAAACAACCTCTACGAGTTTGACGTGGGCGAACTGTCCGGCTGGATGTACAAGGTGAACGGCTGGTATCCGAATTACGGCTGTTCGCGTTACAGCCTCAAGGAGGGCGATGTCATAGAATGGCATTATACCTGTGATCTCGGGCGCGATCTCGGCGTGGAATGGCTCGGCGGCGCCATGGTGCAAGAAGAAACATGACGCGCGCTTTTTGGGAAAGCCCGAAAAAAGCCGGCGCGTAGGCGCGCGGCCTCGCAAAAAACCCTGTCCGGCGCGCGGAAAGGTCCGCGGCGGGCAGGGTTTTCGATTTCGGCCTCCCGGGCCGTTTGCCGCGCGCGGGGGCTAGAAATCGACGCGCGTACCGTAGTAGACGCAGTTGAGAAGTTTCTCCATCTCTTCCGGGGATGTGCGTCTCGGATTCGCGCCCGTGCAGGCGTCGCCCACGGCGAGTACGGCGATGTTCGCGACCTTTTCCTTGAACTCGGCCTCCGGTATGCCGAAGTCTTTGAGCGTTTTCGGAATGCCGAGTATCGCGTTGTAAGCGTCGATCTTTTCACGGAGCCTGTCAACCGATTCCGCATCGCTTGCGCCCTGCAGTCCGACGGCCCGCGCGATATCCGCGAAGCGGCTTTCGGCGTTCTTTTTGTTGAAGTCTATGACGTAGGGCAGATAGATCGCGTTGGCGCAGCCGTGCGGTATATGGCCCCCGGAAAAGGCCGCGCCGGTCTTGTGCGCCATGGAGTGTACGATCCCGAGCAGCGCGTTGGAGAAAGCCATGCCCGCCATGCACTGCGCGTAGTGCATTTGTTCGCGGGCGGCCTTGTCGCCCTCATACGACGCGGGCAGGTACTCAAATACCATCTGAACAGCTCTGATCGCCAAGGGGTCCGTAAAGGGCGCGTGCATTCTGGACACATAGGCCTCGATCGCGTGGGTCAACGCGTCCATGCCCGTGTGCGCGGTCAGTGTCTTGGGCATGGTTTCCGCGATTTCCGGCGCCAACACGGCGATGTCCGGCGTGATATTGTAGTCCGCAAGGGGATATTTCACCCCTTTCGCGTAGTCGGTGATCACCGAGAAAGCCGTGACCTCCGTGGCCGTGCCCGATGTGGACGGAATCGCGATGAATTTCGCTTTTCGCCGCAGTTGCGGAAAGCTGAACGGCTTGATCAGCTGCTCGAATTCGGTTTCCGGGTATTCGTAAAAGACCCACATGGCCTTGGCCGCGTCGATCGGAGAACCGCCGCCGACGGCTACGATCCAGTCCGGCTCGAATGTTCGCATGGCCGCGGCGCCTTTCATCACGGTTTCCACGGACGGATCCGGCTCGACGTTCTCAAACAGTTCCGTCCGCAGACCGGCCTCTTTCAAATTTGAAACGATCTTGTCCAGAAATCCGAATCGCTTCATGGAACCGCCCCCGACCACGACGATGGCCCTGTCGCCTTTCAGCGTTTTCAGCACGTCCAGCGCGTTCTCCCCGTAATACAAATCCCTTGGAAGTGTGAATCGCAACATAGTATACCTCCTAAAAGAATAATTGACAAAGAGTTAACAAAACGATCTGTTGTCAGTATAGTCTTATATGGTGTGACTGTCAACGGATATTTGCAAGCTCGCGCATATTGCCTTTTGTGCCGCGCGGGATTGACTTTTGAACCGTGAAATTATAAAATAAAAAGAAAGCTTACGCGGCGGGCGAAAAGACGCGTATTGTACCGGAAAGAGGGTATTATGGAAAAAGAAGATACACGGCGGAAAAAGGGAAGAGGGGGCGGATTGCTGCCGGTCCTGCTGATCGCGATCATCGTTCTGCTCGCGGTACAGCTTGCCTTTGTTTTCTACGGGTTTTTGCCGGGCATGAAGCCCGGCGGGGACGGCGCTTCTGAAACGGCGCTTGAAACCCGGCCGGCGGAGATAACGGACGAGGAGATCGAGGCGCGGGGATGGATATCGGCGGAACTGCTCAAGCGTTACGCCGAGGAATACAACATAAACACGGAGTTTTTGAGCCGCATTTTTCGCGACAAGATCATATATAAACAGGGGGGCAGGATCATCTATGAGAGCATAGACCCGAATCTGCGGAAGCATTCCTACGACTGGGATGCCCTGTGGTGGGACGAGCGCCGCCCGCACTACGCTTTTGCGGAAACGGAGTCCGCGGCGTCCGACGGGCTTGCGGCCGAGGCCCTTTTCGGCATCGACGTGTCGCGCTACCAGGGGGATATCGACTGGGACCGCGTGGCGGCGGACGGGATTTCGTTCGCGATCATACGCATGGGCTATCGCGGCTACGACACGGGCAAGCCGGTCACGGACGAGTTCTTTGAGGCCAACATGCGGGGCGCTTTGCGCGCGGGCGTAAGGGTGGGCGTCTACTTCTTCTCGCAGGCCGTGAACGAGACGGAGGCGCGCGAGGAGGCGGAGATGGTTCTGGCGGGCGTCGCGCCCTACGAGGTGAGCTTCCCGATCGTTTTCGATATAGAGGAGATATCGGGGCAGAACGCCCGGACGGACGCGCTGACGACGGCGGAGGTCACGGACATCGCGATCGCTTTCTGCGAGCGGATTCGCGAGGCCGGCTACACGCCGATGATCTACGCCAATCCGAAATGGTTCGTTTCGCGCATGGAACTTGACCGGTTGGAGCCCTACGCGAAATGGCTGGCCCAGTATTACAAGACGCCGTCCTTTCCCTACGCGTTTTCGGTCTGGCAGTTCTCGAGTTCCGGTTCCGTGGACGGCATAAAGGGGAATGTGGATTTGGATCTGGCCTTTGATCATTTTTGACGGCGCGGCGCGCTTTTTTCTAAGCCTCTCCCAAAAAAAGTATTCGCAATTGCCCAATATGGCTTGATTTTACGGTAACGCCATATTATAATAAAGCGTGTATGCGCGGAATTCGGCGCGCTTTTGTGATACAAGCGATGCAAGGCTTGCGTTTTGCGAGGGGGATGCGCGCGGGAACCGATTGCGCAAAAGCGAAACGCATGTACGTTTTGAGGTTGGGGGATGGCTAAATCACTCGGTGAGGTGAACTACGAGTACCTCGTTGAATTTTTCGGCTCCGCTTCGGGTCATGAGGATTTTTTCACGTCGGACGACGGTGAAGCGCTTCTCGTGTTTCCGCCGCAGTCGCGGGCTTCCGCTTTCGCCGAAGGGTCGGGCGAGGGGGACGCGCGGGTCCTCGCGCAGGACGATCCCGTCGCGTCGGGTTTTGCGCGGGACGAGGGGGACGAGACGGTCTCGCAGGGGCACTTGGATGTTTCTCCGTCCGGCAAGGGGAACGCGCGCGCGCGGTTGCGGCGCGGCGCCCTTGCCCTCGGACGGGTTCTTGCGCGACGGACGCGCGGCGAGGCTTAGGCTTTGGCGGGCGCGCGGCGCGGCGTTTGCCTGTCCGTTGCGGCAACCGCGATGACGATACGGTGCATTGGCGTGAAATGGCAAAATCATTACAGCAGATAAACCTTGAGTTCAACAGAGAGAGCGGCTTTGAGAGGGGTCTCGCCGCCCTGCCGCGCTTTTCGGATATCCTGCGCGCGGCCTTTTCGGAATTTCGCTACCGCGGAAAGGCGGAACTGGAAATGGGCGGCGTCGTGTGGCGCGTTCTGGCGACGGAGGACGAAGCGGTCCTGCTGATTTCAAAGGAGATCCTGGGGCGGCGAAAGTTTCACGGCGCGAGTCCCTTTTGCGGTTGGAACGAGAGCGAGATACGCGCATATCTGAACGGCGCTTTTTATGATCGTTTTCCGGCGGAGGCGCGGGCGCTGATCCCGGCGGTCGCGAACGATACCGCGACGGATTGCGAGGGCGAACGCGTTTCGCGGGACAGGATATTTCTGTTGAGTCTCGACGAGGCGCGAGACGGGCGATATTTCGCGGACGCGGAGGACCGGATCGCCCTGTACGGCGGCGAGGGTCCTTGGTGGTGGTGGTTGCGTTGCTGCGGGGCGGGCATCGACGCGAACGCCGCCGTGAACGACACGGTGGCGGCCGTGGACAAAAACGGGATTTTCAACCGCGCCTACACCGATTTGGAAATGGGAGGGGTTCGTCCGGCCCTGTGGATGCGCTTGGGCGGCGGCGCTTGAACGGACGCCGCGCTCTCCCGCTTTCGGGACGGGGGGATTTTGATCGATGGACCGGCGCGAAACCCCGCCGTTTGAACGGTAACGGATATACGGGTTGGTCATACGGAGGTCCCTTGACAGCCCTTAACATAGATCAAAGTACAAACTGTTATTAAAACGATCGTAAATACACGTATTCGCCGGAACCGCCATGTTTTGCGAAAAACAGGAAAGGAAGTGCATAAGTTGAGTCAAATGGTAAATTTCATCGAGGCAGCAAACGGGTATGACAAAAAACAAGTTGACGCTTATTTTGAAAAGATCACGAACGAGTATCAGAACGTATACAACGAATGCGTGGCGCTTCAGGATAGGCAGGAAAAACTTGAAGCCGAGAACAGCGAACTCGCGGAGAGCATTCAAAGCGCGCAGACGGAAAGAAGCGAAACGGATGCGACGCTGGCCGCTCTCAGGAATGAGGTCGAGCAGCTGAAAGGTGAGTTGGCCAAGGCGATAGAAAGCAGTGCGGCTTCGAGCGGCGACGAGATGTACAATGCGCTGGCGGAGGAAGCGGAGATATTGGCGAATCGCCTGAAAGCGGAGATAGACGTGCTGACGGCCGAGAATCACCGCCTGAACGGGGTTTTGAAGGAGCAATCCGAGACGAAAACCGGCGACAGGGGGCCGATCGACGGGGAAACCGTACCCAAGAACCGTTTCGACGCGATTACCGCCGCGTATATCAGCCTGACGGAAGAAAAACGGGAGGACAAGGTTCTGCTTTCGATCCTGCAAAAGGAGAACGAGGAGCTGAAGAACGAGAACGTCCGGCTCGGCAAGAGCGTCAAGAAGCGTTTGGGCGCGGAGTCGGAGGTGATTTCCAAGGCCCTTTTGGACGCGGAGGTCATCGCGAATCAGATTATTTCGGACGCCAGGGAGAAAGCCTTGAGCATCGTCGAGGACGCGAAAGTGGATTTCAACAAGATATTCGAGGCGAGAAAGAAGCTGCTGGATGAAATTGACAGCGTACAGAGGGGCCTGCAGGGGCTGATTACGCAGGGCGATACCTTTGACGAACTCTTTGCGGAAGATCAATGATCAGACCGCTGGCCGAAATCAATGCGGAATATCGCGCCGAAATCGCCGCCGCGTCGCCTCCGGCGCAGGCTGTCTTTGCGCCGGGCGAAAACGATGCCGCGGCGGGGCCGATATCGACTTTCGGGGCGGAGGCGAAAGCGGTTGCGCCGCCCGGCCGAAAACTGTCGCGGTATACGATTCCGATCGCGCTCGCGGTCGTCGCAATTATTCTGATTTTTGTCGCGGTGGTTTTGATCCTCGGCGACGCGTTGCCCGAGGGGGAGGCTTCGGAGGGCGCGCGTCAAACGCAGGAGGGCGGTGAATCCGGCGCGGACGTTTCCGGCGCGGACGTCGAAACGGGCGAAGTGCCCGGCGCGGAAAGGTACGATTCCGCCTTGGAAAGTTTGGAGAATGAGATCGACTCCGCGCGCGAATCCGAGACGGGGACGGACGCGGATGCGCACGGCGCCGATATCGAAGCCGCGCCCGGCCGGGCGGATGTCGCCGCGCTGTACGCCCTTGTTGTGGGCGCCGCGCAGGCGGACGCGGTTATCCGGGATACGGCGGCGGTCGGCGATCTGCCGCATCGCAGGGACCTGATCGAACGAATCGACGCGTATTTTCTCGCGGACGCGGACGGAGACGCCGTTTCACTGCCGTCCGCCGCGGCGATCAATTCGGATGCGGCTTTCACGAGCCTGACGGAAGAGGCGAACGCGCTGATCAACGCCGTCAACGCGGGTCTCGCGCCCCCGGATCGTCTGTCTGAGGTGATCGATCTGCGAAAGAGGGCCTACGGGATATATCCGGTGCGCGTATTGAAAAAGCTGCTGGCGGTAGACTATACGGATTTGGGCATGTATTACGCCGCCGACGCGCGGCGCGTCGATGCGGCTTTGGACGCTCTTGTCCGCGCGATCGAATACAGGGTGGCGTATCTTCGCGATCTGCGTTCCGAGAGCGGCGACCGGCGCGCGCAGTTGCGCCGGATCGGGGGAGCCTACGCGGAAATCGCGGCGATCGTCGGTTCGGACGACGCGCGCAAGAGACATGCCGCTTATATCGCGGAGTGTTTTTATGAGATGGCCGCGCGTTGAACGGGCGGCTTGCGTTCGCTCCGCCGGCCCGCCGCTTCCAAGCCGCGGCGAGGGGCGTAAGGCCGGGGGCAAAGACCGTGGGCACGGGCCAAAATCCTGTTGACAGTATCGGAAATTATATAGTAAAATAGTTTAGCGCAGACATTAAATGAAGAAATCTGTTTGGAAGAAGATATAAAGGAGATAAAAGATTATGGGCAAGGCAAAATTCGAGAGGACGAAACCGCATGTGAACATCGGAACGATCGGGCATGTGGACCACGGCAAGACGACGCTGACGGCGGCGATCACAAAGACGCTGTTCCAGCGTTT
>JAITKU010000165.1 GCA_031278255.1 Eubacteriales Family XIII. Incertae Sedis bacterium
CGAACTGTCGCTCGAAACGTTCCGGCATTGCAATGTCGTCTGCGTCCATGCGGGCAATGTATTTGCCTTTGCTTTGCTTTATCCCGATGTTTAACGATTCGGCAATGCCCAATCGCCGCGCATTTTGAATAACGCGGATCCGCGGGTCGCGAAAACTCTCGACAATCGCGACGGTTCGGTCGTTTGACCCGCACTCGTTGACGACAAGGAATTCAAAATCCCGAAATGTCTGCGTCAATATGCTCTCCATGGTCTCCGCAACATATTTTTCGCTGTTGTATGTCGGCATGATGACTGAAATCATCGGCGTTTTCATAAATTCCCCGCGGGCTGCAAGCTCCCGCTCTCCTCTCGTTTCCTCTCCGCCGCCTTCCAGACGATGCCGAATTGCTCCGAATGCTCGATCTCCCTGTCCGTGATGCGCGGGTTGAAGCGCGCGCCCGCCTCCGCGCGCACGCGGTTGTGGCGCGCGTCGTAGAAGCCCGGCATAAGCCGCGCGGCCTCGGCGAAATAGGGCTTTGCGGCGGCGACGCCCTCCCGCTGCAACACGCAGCAGCCGATATTGTTCGAGAATTCCGCGCGGTAGGGCAGATCCGCAAGGCCGAGGCGCAGATACGCTTCGGCGTTTTCGAAGTCGCCGCGATGGCGGTAATATCCCGTGCCGAGATAAAAGGCCGCCCAAGGGTTTTTGTGATCCGCGAGCGCCGCGCGAAAATGCGCTTCCGCCCTCTCGGTATGCCCGAGCCTGTAATACAGCTTGCCCAGTATGATCTCTTTCTCCCTTTCGCTGTAGTTTGTGCGTTCCGCAATCTCCTTCAGGCGCTCCGCGGCGTCGTAACGCGCGTAGATCCGCAAGTTGTCCCGCTCCACCAGATCGCGATCCCCGGAATAATTGTCCGCGTGTACGCGGTAGCGCAAAAGGGGCTTGTCCACATGCTTGAACACCGCTCCGGCGTCTATCATATCGAATATATACGCGTGGTCGCAACAGATCGGCGTTTCCGTCGAGTAGCGCAAGCCGTGTTTCTCGATGAAGTCGCGCCGGATGAGTACGTTCATGCCGAGATTCGATATGCCGTAGCCGATCATCATGACGGCCAGAAGGTCGTTGTTTCTGTGATAGTAGTCCTCGTGTCCGCGCACGCGGATCGTGCGCAGATCCTCGTCCGTGAATTCGATGTCGTTGTACACGCAGTCCACGTCCGCGAATTTCTCCGCCATGCGCAGCTGCTCGTACAGCTTTTCGGGGCGGTACAGGTCGTCGTGATGGATGAAGGTGACGTATTCGCCGCGCGCATAAAGATCCAGCGCCTCGTTGTAGGCGTTTACGGAGCCCTTTGAACGCTGCCTGAAGTATTTGATGCGCGCGTCCCTGTACGCGGATACGATTGCGGGCGTCGCGTCGTCCGAGGCGTCTATGACAATGAGCTCAAAGTGCGGATAGCTCTGCGCGAGTACGCTGTCCATAGCGGCTCTTATATGTTTTTCACCGTTGCGCACGGGAAGGATTATCGAAATCGGGCTGTTCATGCAAAGCGTCCTTTCGTTTACGGAATCGCGTACAAAACGGTTTCGCTGTTGAGCCAAGGCACATGATGGCGCATATAGAACCCGTATTGCGGCGAAAGGGAGAGTATGAAATCCGGGATCTCCACGATGTCTTCCGGCTTGTGATAGACGCATATCGCCAGCCGGGGCAAGCAGCGCCGAATCGTCTTTGCCGCGCCCTTCAGCGCGTTGAGTTCCGCGCCCTCGATATCCATTTTGATGAAGGTCACTTCATCGTTTACCGCTTCATCGACCGTCGTCGTTTCTATCGTGTCTTTGCCTGTGTCACTGATTCTGGAACCGGCTACCGACATCCCCGTCCTGTCAAATCGTAAAGCCGTTGCATGATCATAAAGCCCTTTTTGCGTCAGCGTCACATTTTCAATCCGATTCTTGCGCAAGGTTTCTCTCGTGCGGGTATAACAGTCGGGATCCGGTTCAAACCCGTGGATCCTTATACCGCTCCCTTTCGCGAATTCGCAAAAATCCAAGATCGTTTCACCGTCGTAGCAGCCGCCGTCGATATAGACCTCCTCAGGCAGGGCAGACAGAAACGCCGGGCCGAAGTATTGCTTTTCCGAAGCGTTGTCGTAAAAGAAGATGCGTTCATTCGGAATCCCGCACGCGCGCAAGAAATCATGGATTTCATCCCTCAGCCTTTGCAAGGACGGCGTGACGAGAATCGGCAAATCGGGATGCGCGAGCAGCATCCGTTCGGGGGAAACAACCCGGAAACCGTGGATCGTCTTATCATGCTTGGCCGGATCGCCGTCGCACGCGGCCACGACACGAATGCGCTCTCTTTGCAATCGCACGCCGCAATAGCCCGCGTTGGCGCCGACGGCATACAAAACGACCCGCCTCGCCTTGCTTTCGATAAGGTCCAAAATATTCTGTCTGCCGCAATCTTTGCTTTCGGCGCGTTTTCGATTGAATTTTTCCGCGACGCAAAGCTCGTCCCAAAGGGCTTCGGCGTCGCCGTCCCGGAACCGGCGATACCGGCACAGGAACAGCTCACGGGACTCTTCGTCCCGCAAGCGCTCATAAATCGCTCTGTGTCGCGCATCGATTTCGATCATCTTCTCGCAATCCTTTCCGCCGTTTTCCGGCTTTCCGCAACGACCCGGTCCATGTTGTGATACTCGAAATTCCCGAAGCGTCCGTTCAGTGGCAGGCCCCGGCCGTCGAAATAGGCGCGTATCGCCCGCATGTTCTCCCTGTGCCGAAGGTCGTAGATCACGTAGGCGCGGGGGAAGCGTTTCAGCGTGAAGGACAGGATTTCCCGCTCGTCGCGCACGAAGCCGATTTTCTTCAGACCGTCCGCGAACAGATCCCGCAGCCTTTCGTCCGGCAACCGGCTCACGGGGTCACCGTCGCGATGGGTATACTCCAGCATATAGGTCGCGGTCCCGTCGGCGCCGCGATAGGCTTCCCCGAGGAAGTCAAGCTTGCTCAGACGGTGGAAGATCACTTCCCTGTCCGCGATCATAAAGGCGAAGTTGTCACCCGCGCGGTCCTCCGAGGCGGTCAGGACGGCGATCAGGATGCCCGTGTGGCGCAGCCCTTCGCCGCGCGCCGCAATGTCCGCGTCAATCCCCTCGTATATCCGCGTCAGCGTGTTCAAGGGGATACAGGAAACAAGCAGCTCGCCCGTGAAGGTCTCCCCGCCGGCCTCGACCGCAAAGCCGGCGCGCGTTTTTCGCACGGCGGCGATCTCGCGCGCGGTATGTATGCGCACCTTGTCGTTCAGCCTGTCCGCGAAGGCCGCGACGAGCGCCGCGATGCCGCCCGTTTTCGGATAGGAAAAGTACAGCTGGTGCGTATAGCCGTCGGGCGCTTCGCCCGCCGCGCTCCTTCGTATGTCCGCGTCGGGCGGGCGCGGAATGCGTTCCGTCATCTGCGTGTCCATGAAAGCGGGATCGAATTTCCATATCTTCTCGTTGTAAGGCCGAAGATACAGGTTCGTGATGCCCTCGCCGAAGGTTTTCAGGAAGAATTGCAGCATATTGTCCGCGGGATACTCCCTGTACGGGTTGTGCAGGAAGCCGTGCAGGCAGCGCGCGCAATCCGCCTCGGGCAAGCTCGACAGGTCGTTCTCGAAAGGGTACCGCACAAAGCGCCCCTTGTGGAGGATGCGATTGGAGCGGCGCAGTTCCCGTCTGTTGTTTCCGAGCAAATCGAGCATAAGCCCGAGCGTTTCCTTGTCCTTCGAGAAGAGGATGTGCGGGCCGATGTCGAAAGGGATTCCGTCGTGCGAAAAGCTGCGGCACAGCCCGCCGATCTCGTCCTCTTTCTCTATGATGTCTATCGCGGCGATCCCGGGATCCGCCTGCGCGAAATACGCCAGTGATATCCCCGCGAGGCCGCCGCCCGCTATCAAAAGCCGCATATGTCTTCCTCCGGTATCAATCCGACGGCCGCGCGCAGATCATCGCAAACAAGATCCGCTTTGGCTGCGTATTTTCCATCTTTCAGACCCTCGCCCGTGCCGACGCCGATCGCCGTGCAGCCCGCCGCCTTGCCCGCCGCGATGTCCGCCGTGCGGTCGCCGATCATGTAGGAGCGCGTGAGATCGATGTTGTAACGCTGCGCCGCGAGAAGCAGCATGCCGGGTTTCGGCTTGCGGCAGTCGCAGTCGATCTTGTATGCCGCGATCTCGCCCGCGAAGCCCCCGTCCGGGTGATGCGGGCAGAAGAGGAGATCGTCGAGATACGCGCCTT
>JAITKU010000177.1 GCA_031278255.1 Eubacteriales Family XIII. Incertae Sedis bacterium
CTTGTCCCCTCAAAACATCCGTTCAACAATTGAAGTGCGCCTTTGGCGCTTCAATTTTGGACGGAGCCAAAATTGAATCCTTGTTTTCTTTTCTCTGCGCGGCGTTTTTTGCGCCCGTACCGTGCTTTAGGGTTCGTTACGGAATAAAGTTGACAAATTTGGCGCAGAATTTTTTTCGTCGAACAAGGCGCAAAACGCAGACGAACCCTAAGGTTCGGCGAGGCTTTGCAACACAGTTCGGCGGAAAAAAGGCAAGCCAAATGTCCGGTTTATTCCGTAACGAATCCTTAATTGTCCGGGTATACAACGGGCGCGGAATCCCGTTCCGCGCGGCCCGCGAAGATGTGATACACATACCCGTCCGAAAGACTTTTCTTTATCTCCTCGTTCATTTCCGCGGCCGAAATGAAAACCTGATTGCTCGAAAGGGATTGTATAAGGAATTTTTGACGCTCCCCGTCGAGTTCCGAAAGCACATCGTCCAAGAGGATAACGGCGTCCTCCCCCGTTTCCTCCTTGATGATCGAAAGCTCCGCCAGACGCAGGGAAAGGGCCGCCGTCCGCTGTTGCCCCTGCGAACCGAAGCGCCGCACGTCCACGCCGTTCACGGAAATGCCCATATCGTCGCGGTGCGGCCCCGCGCTCGTAAATCCTCGCGTCTTGTCCGCTTCCCTGCACGCGCGCAATCTGCCGATGAACAGATGCCTTTGTTCCTCAAAATCCTCCGCAAACGTCATATCCGGCTCGTAGGACAATTCCAGAATCTCCTTTCCGTTCGTGACGGAAGCGTGTACCTCTTTGCTGATCTGTTTCAGCTTCTCTATAAATCCGTTCCTTTCCCGCATGATCTTGGAACCGTATTTAAACAGATTTTCGTCCCACACGTCTATCAATTCTTCGTTCGGCATTTCCTCCTTGAGCAGTATGTTTCTGTGCCTTAGGGACTTCTTGTATTTTGAAAGATTCTTGTAATAGAGCGGCCGTATCATAAAAAGTTCATGGTCCACAAATCCGCGCCTCTTTTCCGGTTCCTCCTTTACGATCCGCATATCCTCGGGGGAAAAAACCACCATATAGGCGTTTTCGAGCAAATCCGCGTTCTTGGAACCCAAAAACCCGTCTATTTTAAACTTTTTTTCCTCTCCTGAAAGCAGTACATCTATATTAAGCTCCTTTCCCGCCTTTTCAAAAGAACCGCAGACGCGCAAAAAATCCGAACCGAAGCGGATCATCTCAAGGTCCTTTTGCGTGCGAAAGGATTTTCCCATGCACAGTATATATATGCCCTCCAGCAGATTGGACTTTCCCTGTCCGTTGTTTCCCAAGATGATATTGATCTTTTCATGAAAACAAAAACTCTGCTTTTCATAATTTCTGAAATCAACAAGTTCCAGTTTTTTTATATACATATATTGTGTTTTTTCCTTTTATCTTTCTATCCGACGGCGATCCGCACGGGCAGCACCAGATACTCATAATCGTTCTCTTTCGCGGATTTGATCAAACAGGGCGTGACGGCGGTATTGAATTCCATCTTTATTTCCTCATCCGAAACAACCTTGAGTATATCCATGATGAATCTCGCGTTGAAGCCGATCTCCAAATCATCTCCCGTTTGATCCGTCATTACCTCATCGCGAAAACTGCCCTCCTCGTTCCTCGATGTCAATATCATTTTTCCGCTTGAAATTTCTATTTTTATAAAATTGTTCTTTCCCTCCCGTATGAGAACGGAAGCCCTTTCCACGGCTTCTTTCAATTCCTCCCTATTCACCGTCAGGGATGTTTTGCTCTCCTTGGGCAATATATCCTCGTATTTTATAAAGGAACCCTCCAGCAGACGCGAAATGACGACCGTATTTTTCAGATCGAACAGCGCTTTTTTATCGTCTATCAGAATTTCAAAGATATCCTTTTTATCCTCTCCCTCTTTTTCCTCTTTTTTTTCATCCTCCGCGTCGCTTATAATCCTGCCCACCTCGTTCATGATTCCGGCGGGAATTATGATCTTCCGCTCCTCTTCGTTCTGCGTTTCCTCCCGCACGACGGCCATCCTGAAGCCGTCCAAGGCCACCATGCCGATCTTTCCCTTTTTCAATTCCAACAGAACACCCGTTATAATGCCGCGCGTTTCATCCGTGCTGGCCGCAAAACAGGTCTTTCTTATCATCTCTTTCAGCATACTTTTCTTGAGGAATATCCTTTCCCCGTCGTTTCCCCTTTGTATCTTGGGAAATTCGTCCGCGGATATCCCCACGATTTTAAATTCCGTTTTCAGGCATTTTATATCCACGCCGCCGTTTTCCTTTTCGCTGAAAGAAACATCCCCCTGCGGCAGCTTTCGCACGAGATCCCCAAAGAGCTTCGAGGGAAGCACAATGGCGCCTTTTTCAAAAACTTGTGCCTTTATGCGCGTTTCTATGCTTATATCGAGGTCCGAAGCGGTCAGAGACAAAGAATCTTCTTCCTCCGCATTCAAAAGAATTCCCTTGAGAATGGGAATGGTCGTTCTCGCGGTGACGGCTCGTGATACGACGGATAAGGCTTTTGTCAAATCGGATTGCGCGCATGTGAATTTCATGGCAAGACCTCTTTCTCTTTAACACATATACAGTAATAGTATTAATAGGGGCTGTGGATATGTGTATAAATTTTGTGGATAAGTAAATTTCAATGATTTATGCGTTTCTAAATCTGTGAATAATCTATTTTTTGCGTGCTTCTTCGTGTTAAAAAACAAATAAAGAAAAAAGAAAGATTAATTGTTGCGTACATCCTCTTCGAGTTTGGAAAGTATATCCTCAAGGGATTCATTGGTCTTTATTTCGTTCGTTATTTTTTCGATGGCGTGCAAAATGGTCGTATGATCCCTGTTGCCGAAAGATTCTCCTATCTTGGAAAGAGATAGGTCCGTCATTTTTCTGCACAGATACATGGCGATCTGCCTCGGATAGGAAAATTTTCTCGCCCGTTTTGAAGATTCGATGTCGCTTGTCTTAATGCTGAAGTATTTGCAGACCTGTTTCTTTATGTCCGCCGCGGAGGGTTGGTTTTCCTTTGAAGAAAAGATGTCTTTCAGCGTTTCGCGGACAAGTTCCCTGTCTATGTTTCGCCCGAGGAGGTTTCCGTGCGCCACGACGCGGTTCATCGCGCCCTCGAGTTCGCGGATATTGGAATGTATCTTTTCGGAAATCAAATTGATAACATCCGAAAAATCATCCGTCAAAGCGTGACCGTCGAGTTCCGCCTTGTTTCTGAGTATGGCTACCCGCGTCTCAAAGTCCGGAACCTGTATATCCGCCACGAGGCCCCATTCAAAACGGGAACGCAGTCTGTCGCTGAATGTGATAAAATTCTTGGGCGGTCTGTCGCTGGAAATGATAATCTGCTTGTTGGATTCGTAGAGCGCGTTGAAAGTGTGGAACATCTCTTCCTGCGTACTCTCTTTCTTCTCGATAAACTGTATATCGTCTATGAGAAGCACGTCTATATTCCGGTATTTGTTGCGGAATTGAAAGGTTTTTTGTTCCTTGATGGCCTTGATCAACTCGTTTGTGAACATCTCGGAAGAAACGTAAAGGACGCACAGGCGCGGACTGTTTTGGTTGATGTGATGCCAGATCGCGTGCATGAGGTGCGTCTTTCCGAGTCCGGCCCCTCCGTATATAAAGAGCGGATTGTAAGCCGTCTTTGAAATCTCCGAAATGACGGGGTCCTCGGCTACGGCCACGGCGGCGGCGTGGGCGAAGTGATTGTTTTTTCCGACGACAAAGGTATTGAAATTGTAACGCGGATTCGGGATATTCTCTTCGGAGAGTATGCCCGTATGGGTTTGCGCTTCGTTTCCGGGTTTCCGCCTGCCCGCGGTTTCTTCACTCAGGGAAACGGACACCTTGACGCTTTCATCGCAAACGTCCGACAGTACGCCCTCTATAACGGATATATAGCGTTTTTCGAGCGTGGACTTGATAAACTCATTGTTTGTGGTAAGGTATACAATCTTTTTCTTCGCGTCCGTTTTGACGGGGCGCAAGGGTTGTATCCATGTTTCGTAGCTGACGGGATTCAATTCCGATTGCAGGATTTCAAGCGTTTTTTCCCATACAGAAGATATGTTTTCCATCAAAAGTCCTTCCTGCTTTCGGATTGTTGCGCAAACGGGCGTTATCCCCCGTGATCTTCCTGCGGGGCGATTTGTTCCCAAGCGGCGGTGTATTTTATCATAACAAATATTGAGGCGGCTATCAATACCGCTTTTATAAAAATAAGAAAGAAAATTTTCAAATGAAAATTGAAAAGGTCAACGCACCCCCCGGCCGGATGAAGCGCCGGTCCCGGCTTTTCGCCGGGGGATTGGGCGGGGTCGTTAACCCGGGATGCGGGTTTTCCACAGCGTACGTGGATAAAAAAATCGCGTTTTGGGCGGCTCTGCGGTTTTCCACAGCCTTAGGATATTTTTATTGCCCAAGAAAATTTTTAAGGTTATAATGGCATAGTGAGAGGACGAAAATACCATGAAGAGAGTGTTTGCCGCAGTCATAGCCCTGTTTTTTTTATCCGTGTGCGGGATTCCCGCGTTCGGCGCGGGAATCCCGCCCGATACGAGCGAATATTCACGCGTGTTCCTCGCGCGCCGGGCCGCCTTGGAGGACAAGGCCTATATGCACGCGGTACTGGAGGGTCTCGGCCTCTTCAGGGGCACGGAAAACGGCGCGGAACTCGACCGCGGCCTGACGCGGGCGGAAGCGCTCGTCACGATCGTCCGTCTGCGCGGCGCGGAAGCGGAGGCCCTCGAGCTGAATCTCGCGAGCGGCTTCTCGGATGTTCCCGCGTGGGCGGAGGCTTATGCGGGTTTTGCGCGGGCGCAGGGCTTCGCGCGCGGTCTGCGCGCGGATCGCTTGGGCGCGGACGATCCGATAACGGCGAAGCAATACGCGACAATGCTTTTGCGGCTCCTCGGATATGACGATACGGCCGGCGATTTTTCCTACGACACGGCCTTGGATTTCGCGTATGAGGCGGAACTCACAGACGAATGGGCGGCGGCCCGCTATAAGGAAAGGGAAGCGAACGGCGGCGCGTTCCTGCGCGGGGACGCGGTATACTTTATGTACAGGGCCCTCTACGCGCCCGCGCCGTCAAAAGCCTCCGGCGAATCCGTGATCGCGAAGCTCTACAAGGAGGGGCGCATAGACGGGGAGGCCGCGACCAAAACCCTGCGCGCGCACGGCGAATCCGAGAAGGAAATCCTGCGGGCGCTCGAAAACGGTTACAGCGAGGTTTTGCTCGCGGCCGCGACGGAGGCCGTGAACAAGAACAATTCCGCCCTTTCCGATCTCGCGCAAAGCAGCCTCAAAACCTCCCTCTACAATTGGAGCAAAGAGGCCGGGAGCGCGGAGGGCGCGGCCTTGTTCGCGCACAACGCGCAAAATCTGCGTATCAGCTTCGTGCCGTCGCGGCAGGATCCGCTGTTTCGCGCCGATCCGAACGTCGCCGCCTACTTTTCCTATCCGAATCATATCGTCGTTCGCAGCGATACGGACAAGGGGAGCGTCAAGAGCGCGCTGACGCACGAACTCAGACACGCCCTGTCCGCGGACATCGGCCTGACCGCGCTCGAAGAGGGGCTTACGGAGTTTTGGAACCAAGAGGTGGACGGCGGCGATTACGGGTATCCCTACTACTTCGTGAATTTGGCCAAGCTGCTCGTCCACATCGCGGGCGCGGCGGCCGTCAACGCGGGCGATCTGACGGGCGATTACGAGGACCTGTTCTATGCGCTCGAAAGGGAAAGCGGCGTCGATATCGACAATATTGAATTGTACGCCCTGCTTGCCGATATAAGCCCCTCTGCGGAAATGACTTTCATGCGGGCGGACGAGGACCTTTACGAGAAGCTTGCCGCGGTGAACGCGGTGTTCCTCGCTTTGGCGCGGGGCTTTTACCTGAACAACACGGAGGAACGCGTATCGGAGAGCGCAAACCGGGAAGCCTTTGTCGATCGGCTCTTGGCGCTCGGACAGCTGCTCTTTTACCCGTCCGCGATGATTCACGAGGCGGACAGCGACAGTCCCGAGGAAGCGCCCTCGGCGTATTACGGCGAAGATTTTTTGGAATTCGCAAATGCGGCCGTACTGCGGTACTGCGAGGTTTCGGGCGCGGACGCGGCAAGCGCCCTGCGCTATTTCGAGGAAAACAAAGACCGGCGTTTCTGCCTTGAATATCTCGGAAAAGACGCCGGCGTCATGTTCGTGAAAGGCGGGCCGGGCTATCGGGTGACGTTCCGGTCGGGCAAGGACCTCTATTATAACGATTTCGGCACGAGAGAGGAAGCGGACAGCTTTGCCGCGAACGTGGACGCCGTCGGTGTGGAAACGGTCGCGGGCGCGGGCTTCACGCCGAAGCGCTACTGATCCCGGGTCCGCCGGGGAACGGGTACTTGTACCCGGAAGCGCCGGGGAACGGGTACCGGCCCGTCTCAATCCAACGGATAGTCCTGCAGATCCTTTGGGAACACAAGTTCCACCGCCTCGCCGTGACTGCTGTAGTCCGACACCGCGTCGTAGGTGAGCAGATAGGGGCGATCGCGAAACGAGGACAGAAGCCGGAAATAAAATTCGATGTTTTCGGTCCATTGCAGAATGTAACCCTCCGCGTCGAGGGTGTAGGTGTCCGTGCAATGGCGCAGTTTCGTGCTGTAGTCCTCCCTTGAAAGTTCTTTGATCAGGTCCTCGTCCACGCCGAACAGGAAAGAAACGGTCTCCCGCGCCCTTTGTTCCGCGGGCGTTTCCGACAATTCCTCCTGTATAAAGGTCTTGCCGTCCCTTTCCTCGATCGTTACGGATTTGTATCGGTTGAAGAGTCCGGAAAGCGTCCGGGGCGTATCCTCTTCCGCATCCGGGTCCGCGGGCGTTTTGAATTTTTTGCCGTCGGCGTAATCGTAATAAAGCCAGCCGTCCGCGCGGAATACGGTGTAGCTTTCCTCGCTGTCCGGCAGGAGCGCGGTGATTTCGTAAATCTCGCGCCAACCCGCGTCGGTGAGCAAACCCTTGCCGTTCAATATATATCTGCTCGTGATGGGCGTATAGCCCGCCTCCGACAGGCTGTAGGTTTCGGCGATACGCGATTCGTAGCCGTTCTCCTCTTCGCTCAAAAAGAAGCCTCGCGCGATCAGATTTTCGGCTTCGAGGACATCCGTGTAGCGTTTCGCGGCGGCTGCGGGGACGGCGCCCTCCGAAACGAGGCGATCGATCAGATACAGGGGGTCTCCCTTGACCTCGGTGAACAAAGCCCAAAGGGACAGGACGGCGAGATCGCCGCGCAGAAACGCGTCCGTTTGCAAGCGCTGTAGGTGTTCGCTCGACAGCAGATCGATTTCATACGCAAAGGAAAGCGCATCGCCGTACCGGAAATCACCCGCCGCGTCGTCGTAGCCGAGAACGCGCAGCAGGAAAGACGCATACATGTTCGCGTCGCAGGCGCCGGTGCCGAAGTTGCTTGCGGAAACACCCTTGGTCAACCCGTTCGCGTACAGGTAGGCGATGTGGGCGTCCGCCCATTTCGGCGTGTCTTTGAACGGATGGGCACGCGCGGAGGACAGGGCGTCGGCCTCCTTTCCGAGCAGGCGCACGAGCATGACCGCCGCTTCCGTGCGCGTCGGCGCCCGTTCAAGTTCGTACCCGCCCGAGGCGCCTTGGAACAATCCGAGTTCGCGCAATATATCCGCGCTGTCCGAAAAGTCCTTTTCCGCGGTCTCGTCCGGCGTTTCCGCGAGGACAAAGGCCGGCAGAAGCAGCGCGCAGAGCAGGACGGCGCCGAAGAACTTCCAAAATCGTTTCATGGCTGTTTCCCTTTCGTGAAGCGCATTTTCGCAACGAGGGTCTTTGTAGCCAGTATATCACGCAAGGGAGCGGCTTACAACGAAAAAAATATGCGCGAATAGCCGTTGACATTTCACACAATTTGTATGTATAATATAGCCGTATGCCTTATGTGAAGAGGCGGCGATCGGCCGCGGTGTCTTGTTCGCTTCTTCGTATGCGGCGAAAGACGCCCGTGTTGGAATTGAGACGGGGGCGCAAAACGATACGGTGTGATTGGCTGTTGAAAAAAGGAGGCGCGGATTTATTATGAAAATGACCTACCAGCCAAAAGTCAGACAGAGAAAAAAGGAACACGGTTTCAGAAAGAGAATGCGTACGAAGAACGGCAGGAATGTTTTGAAGAGGAGACGGGCGAGGGGAAGAAAGAAGCTTACAGCATAAGACCGCGCGACCGGTCTTTTTGTTTCATGCTGTGCTTTGCGGGCGGAGAGTATGCTGAAACCTGACGTATTGCGCAACAAGAAGGATTTTTCCGCTCTCTACGCCAAAGGAAAATCCGCGGGCGGCCGCTATGTGGTTCTGTTTTTCAGGAAAAACAACTTGGGGCGCAACAGAAAGGCTTTTCTTGCCAGCAAGAAAGTCGGCAACAGCGTGCGGCGCAACAGGGCGCGGCGCCTGATGAAAGAAAGCTATCGCCTGTTTGCGGAACGCTTGCCCCTCGGCTACGATTTTTTGTTCATCGCGCGAAAATCGGCCGCGGACGGCGGCGTAAAATGCAGGGATGTCGGCGATTCAATGCGGGCTTTGTTGCGAAAGAACGGGCTTTGGAAATGAAAACGCTCTTGATTTTTCTCATTCAATTATACAGACGCTTCATTTCACCCCTGTTTCCGCCTACCTGTCGCTTCTATCCCACCTGTTCCGCGTATTTTGTGCAAGCGCTTGAACGGTATGGGTTTTTTAAGGGCAGCTTTCTCGGCGTCAAAAGGTTGTTGAAATGCCATCCGTTTCACCCGGGCGGCTATGATCCCCTGCGCTGACGCGGGGCTTGCGACGAAGAAAGGATATTCGATTGAAATACATTGCCGTACCGCTCGGCATGTTGTTGAGCGCGATCTATGACATTCTGGGGCACTACGGTCTGACCATCATCGTTTTTACGCTGATCGTCCGGATCGCGCTTTTCCCTCTGTACGCGAACCAAATAAAGCACAGCGCCAAGATGGCGGAGGTACAGCCTAAGATGCAGGCCCTGCAAAAGCAGTACGCGAACGACAGGGAAACGCTGAACCTGAAGATGCAGGAACTGTACAGGGAAGAGAAGTTCAATCCGCTGATGGGCTGTCTCCCGATGATCATACAGCTGCCCATTATCTGGGGGCTGTTTTCCCTGCTCAGGAACCCTACGGCCTATATGCCCGATGCGGAGATGTGGATCGCATCGCATGAATCGTTTTTTTGGATTCCGGATTTGAGCCAGCCGGATCAATGGATATTGCCGATTTTGGCCGGGATATCCACTTTTTTTTCGTTCACAATGACGCAGCAGCAACAGCCGACCGGGGAGATGGGAAATCAGATGGCGCCGATGATGAAGATGATGCGCTACTTCTTTCCGGTTATGATCGTCGGAATGGGCCGGTCTTTCCCGGCGGGGCTTACGGTCTATTGGTTTATCGGAACCGTCGTGCAGATCGGACAGACGCAGATCTTGAACATATGGAAAAAGCGCCTGATTGCAAAAGACAAAGCGAATAAAAAATAATATAAAGAGGAACGGAATGAAAAAGAATAACAGGAGGCACGTCCCGCAGCCGCGGCGAATAGAACTGGACTATTCCGAAAAATGGGGAAAAGACGTTGAGGAAGCGACGCGGCTCGCCCTCGCGGACCTCAAGATTTCGGAGGATGAAGCCGTCGTGACGGTACTCGAACAGCCGACGAAGGGTTTTCTGGGTATCGGCGCGAAGCTCGCCAAGGTGCGGGTTGAAAAAAGCGAGCAAACGGAAACGGAACAGGCGGCGCAGGAGAGCGCGCGCGAGCCGGCGCGTACGGAAACGGCGGTCGAGGGGGAAAGTCTCGGCATAGGCAAGGTGCGCGATCTGCGAAAGAACAAGGGCGAAAACGCGTCCGCGGCCGGTGTTTCGGGGGGAGCGGGCCGCTCTTCGGGCGGCAGATCGGGCAGATCCGGCCGCGATCGCTCCGAGAGGCGCGACGATCGTTCCGAGGGGCGTGAGCGCTCCGATAGGCGCGGCGGCCGGCGGGAGCGCGGACACGGCGGAGAGCGGAGCGAAAAGCGCACGCATACAGCGGAAGAGAGCAAGAACGAAAGCCGGTCTTATTGGATATCCTCCGAGGGCGCGGATAAGCCGAATCGCCCCGAACCGGCGAATCGTCCGGCGCCCGACAGGGCCGAGAAGCGGGACAGGCCCGACGGGCGGCAGCCTGCGGCGGCGCATGAGGAAAGATTTTCTTTCAACGACAGACCCGCCGATCTCAGGCCGGTTTCCGAGGGAAACGCGGCGGAGGCTTTTTTCCGGGAACTTGTAAACAAAATGGGACTCGATGTGTGCATTCGGGCCCTTGAGAACGACGAGTGCGTCTACCTTGAGGTGGAGGGGAAGGATTCGAGGACGGTCATAGGCAAGCGCGGACAGACCTTGGACGCCATACAATACCTTACGAATCTAGTAATGAATAAGACGCAGGAAAAGTACATCCGCGTGGTTATCGATGTGGAGGGCTATCGTTCGCGCAGGGAAAAGACCCTCGAACATCTTGCCGTCAAGTTGGCGCGCAAGGTCGAACGGACGGGGCGGAACATGCGGCTCGAACCGATGAATCCCTATGAACGGAAAGTTATCCACGCAACCCTGCAGTCGAACGAGGGGATTACCACGAGGAGCGAGGGCGAGGAACCCTATCGGCACGTGATCATCGAACGGAAATGAGCGATACCGTTGCCGCGATTTCGACGCCCCCCGGGGAGGGGGGCATAGGCGTGATACGAATCAGCGGCGCGGAGAGCCGCGCGGTCTTGGAAAGGCTGTTTTGGCCGGGGAAGCGCGGCCTTGCGGCCGGCGGCCTTTTTCCGGATCGGCGTATGCGCTACGGCCGTATCGTCGATCCGCGAAGCGGCGCCGTACTCGACGAGGTGTTGGCCGTGTTCATGAAAGCGCCGCGCACGTATACGGGTGAGGATGTCGCGGAGATTCATTGCCACGGAAGCGCCGCGGCCCTGCGGCGGGTCTTGGCCCTCGCGCTGCGCGAGGGGGCGCGGCTCGCGGAGGCGGGCGAATTTACGAAACGGGCCTTTCTGAACGGACGTCTCGATCTGGCCCAGGCCGAGGCGGTCATAGACCTGATACAGGCGAAAGCGGATACGACCTTTGACGCAGCCATCCGACAGTTGGATGGCTCGCTTTCTCATGCGGTAAAGGGTCTGCGCGATCGCATGACGGAACTGCTGGTCCGCGTGGCGGCGGAACTCGATTATCCGGAAGAGGATATCGAAACGCTGCCGTTGCGCACCTTGTCAGATTGGCTTTCGGCGATAGGCGATGAAATAGAGAAATTGAACGCAACGGCCCATGCGGGCCGCATTGTGCGCGAGGGGTTGCGCGTCGTTATCGCGGGGAAGCCCAATGTAGGCAAGTCCTCCTTGCTGAACGCGCTGCTTAGGGAATCGCGGGCGATCGTCACGGATGTTCCGGGCACGACCAGGGATTTGATAGAGGAAGGTCTGCACCTGCGCGGTCTCCTTATTCGGCTGATCGATACGGCCGGCATTCGGGAAACCGCGGATCCCGTGGAATCGCTCGGCGTCGCCGGCAGCCGGGAGGCCATCGCGCGGAGCGATCTCGTTCTGTTCGTTCTGGATGCGAGCGCGCCGCTCGAGGACGCGGACCTGCGCGTATTACAGTCTATTGCGAATAGGCGATTTGTTGTGATTTTGAATAAGTGTGACCTGCCCATGCGCGTGAACGCGGCCGCGGCGCGGGCCTTTGCCGCGACTGCGGCGGACGGCCGGACGGAGGCACCGGTTGCGGTCGCGCGGACGGAAAGCGCGGGGACCCGCGGGACAGAGATCCCGTTTGCCGTCGTTTCGGCCTCCATGAGGGACGGAACGGGCCTGTCCGCGCTGGAGGATGCGATCGAGCGTTTTGTTTTCCGGGGGCGGGCCTTGCCCGAGACGGGCGTGTTCGTTACGAACGTTCGCCACGCGGACCTGCTGGAGAGGGCTTTGGCCGAGATACGCGAGGCGGCCGCGGCCGTCTCGCGCGGGGAGGCGATCGATCTCGCGGAGATCAATATCCGGCGCGCGTGGGAGCTGCTTGGGGAGATAACGGGGGAAACGGCCGGCATCGATCTCGTGGAAGAGGTGTTTGCGCGCTTTTGCCTCGGCAAATGAGCCGGGTTGATTCGGAACGTATAAGGGTTTGTTATGCGGCATTATGAGATGGAATCCTACGACGTGATAGTGGTGGGCGCCGGCCACGCGGGTTGCGAGGCCGGGCTTGCGTCCGCCCGCATGGGCGCGCGGACGCTGGTGCTGTCCATACAGCTCGACGCGGTGGCGCTGATGGCCTGCAATCCCGCCATCGGGGGCACGGGCAAGGGTCAGTTGGTGAAAGAGATCGACGCGCTGGGCGGGGAGATGGGCCTCGTCATAGACAAGACTTTCATCCAGAGCCGTATGCTGAACAGGACAAAGGGGCCGGCGGTGCATTCGCCGCGCGCGCAGGCCGACAAGCGCAGATACCACGAGGAGATGAAAGCCGCGCTGGAACGGCAGGATGGCCTGTGTCTGAAACAGGGCGAGGTTGTCGATCTGATCCTCGAGGACGGTCGCGCGCGGGGGGTGCTTCTTAGGACGGGCGCCGTTTACAGGGCGCGCGCGGTCATTTTGGCCACGGGGACCTTTCTCGGCGGCAGGGTGTTTATGGGGGAGAGTACATACGAGAGCGGTCCCTGCGGTTTCGCGCCCGCCACGGCGCTTGCGGCGGCCCTGCGTGCCCGCGGTTTGGCGCTTCGCAGGTTCAAGACGGGAACCCCCGCGCGGGCCTTGGCGCGCAGTCTGCATTTTGAGCGCATGGAGGAACAGAAAGGCGATGCGGAGATCATCCCGTTTTCGTTTATGAACGACGCGGCGGGGGAGAACAAGGTGAGTTGCCGGCTGACCTGGACAAACGCGCGGACGCATGAAATCATACGGGATAACCTGACGCGCTCTTCGCTGTACGGCGGTCTGATCAAGGGCGTGGGTCCGCGCTACTGCCCCTCGATAGAGGATAAGGTGCATCGCTTTCCGGATCGGGAGAGGCACGGGCTTTTCATCGAGCCGGAGGGTCTTTCGACCGACGAGGTATATATACAGGGCATGTCCACGAGTATGCCGGAGGATGTGCAGCAGGCTTTTTACCGCTCGATCCCGGGGCTTGAGGACGCGGTGTTTACGCGCGCCGGTTATTCCATAGAGTACGACTGCATCGATCCGCTGTCCCTGTACCCAAGTCTTGAACACAAGGAGATTGCGGGTCTGTTTTGCGCCGGCCAGTTCAACGGGAGTTCCGGCTACGAGGAGGCCGCGGCGCAGGGTTTGATGGCGGGCATAAACGCCGCTCTGCTGGTGCGCGGCGCGGCGCCTTTCGTTCTCGATCGCGCGGAGGCGTATATCGGGGTCTTGATCGACGATCTTGTGACGAAAGGCGTGGAGGAACCTTACCGCATGATGACCGCGCGCGCCGAATACCGCCTGACACTGCGGCAGGACAACGCGGACCTGCGCCTTACGGAGAAAGGCTATGCGATCGGGCTTGCGAGCCGCGAACGCTACGAACTGTATTTGCGCGCCAAGAAAGAGACGGAAGCGGAAGTCGCGCGCCTGCGCGGGACGACGGTAAGACCCGCGGAAGCCGAGACGTTTCTGACGGAAAGAGGTCTCGCGCCGCTCACGGGCGGGATCAGCCTCGCGGAACTTCTGAAGCGGCCGCAGGTCGATTACGCCGCGCTGTCGGCCCTCGACAAGGACCGGCCGGCGCTTTCCGCGCGCACCTGCGCGCGCGTCGAGATACAGATCAAGTACGAGGGTTACATCGAGAAACAGCGCTTGCAGATCGAACGTTTCAAGCGCTTGGAGGACAGGCGGCTGCCGGAGGACTTCGACTACCTTGCGCTTGCGGGGATACGCCAGGAGGCCAAGCAGAGGCTGTGCAAGATAAGGCCGCGCTCGGTCGGGCAGGCCGCGCGTATTTCGGGCGTCAGCCCCGCCGATATCAACGTACTCCTGATACACCTGAAGAAAGAGGAACGCCGGTGAAAGCCTTGGAAGAAGCCCTCGCCGCGTGCGGTATCGACTGCACGGAGACCGTGCGCGGGCGTTTTTTCGCGTATATGGAACTCGTTTTGCGGTGGAATGAACGGCTGAACCTCACCGCGATCACGGACAGGGAACAGTTCGTCGTAAAGCATTTTGCGGATTCCGTCCTCTGCGCGGGCCGGCCGGAGATGCGCGCGGCACGGGAGATCGTCGATGTCGGGACGGGCGCCGGCTTTCCGGGCATTCCGCTCGCGATCGTCCTGCCCGCGCACAGCTTTACGCTCATCGATTCGCTCGGAAAGCGCGTGCGCGTGCTGGAGGAGATCGTGTCGCGGCTCGGCCTTGGGAACGTTCGTCTGCTCTGCGGCCGGGCGGAGGATTTGGCGCGGGACGCCGCGCTTCGCGGCGCGTTCGATCTCTGCGTGTCGCGGGCGGTGGCGCGTCTGCCCGTTCTCGCGGAATACTGTCTGCCCTTTCTGCGTATCGGCGGAAATCTGTTCGCCTATAAGGGCGAGGACGTGGCGGAGGAGCTTGCGGCGGCGCAGCGGGCGATCGCCGTGCTGGGCGGCCGCGTGCGCGCGGCGCATGACGCTTCGCTTGCGGCCCACGGTCTTTGCCACAAGATCGTGATCGTGGAGAAAACGGGGGAGACCCCGCCCGCCTATCCGCGCCGCGCCGGCGCGCCCGCGCGCCGGCCGCTGTGAGGGGCCGTGCAGCACCGGGACGTGCTTCAAATTTGGCTCCGTCCCCTCTGTGTCCTCCCGGGACCCCGCGCCCCGCGGGATTCCCGCGTTAAAGTTTTAGGATATTCTTCTGATAATGTAAAGAAGTTTGTTTGCAATTTCGATATCAATGCAGCAGGTCAAACATCTCTGCTTCGAATGACACAGGGGGACAGGTCTTTTGTGCAAATCGCACAAAAGACCTGTCCCCCTGTGTCATTTACAAAATCTTAATTTTTTATCTGATTTTTTCTAAAAATGGGTTGACAATATAAAACGAAGGCGTATAATAAAAATGACCGAAGAATAATATGGAAATCAAGGACTTTTATCAAAAATATGGGATGCCGTTGTATAAAGATAAGAATTTTGGAACCCATGCCGATGGAACAAAAAATCAAGATTATGGTGCCTGCCGGTATACGGACGGGGAATTTACCCGGAACGTAAAAATGGAAGGCAGACAGAGATCCGTGCGCCGTTCATGGCGGAAGCGAACAGGGATACGACGGCGGACATGGCACGAAAAAGTACGCGGGAATGGTTTCCCACATTAAACACCGGAAAATCATTTAAAAAATCATAACGGCAATTGGCATTTCTATAAATTTATTTATGTTGCGGAAAGGAGTATACGAAAATGTTACAAATGGTAATGGGATCAGGTGACGAGAAGCAAGTGCTGGATTTAGTGGATGTGCCCGAGCTCGTTTTGGTACAGTTTTGCGACTTGATTTTAAGAAAACGGGATTTGAGGAATCCGGACACCCATAAAATGCTGCAAGAAATTGTCAATGCCCTCAAAGTCAAAGCCGAGAAAGAGCCGGTTGACCGAATTGCTTACGAACGCTGTAGCCTGAAAGAGAGTCTTGCTTATATTGAAGATTTGCTGAAGCAATTCGATCATGAAGGACAGTAAAATCCGAACAGGCTTCACATTTTTGCGGGACACAGGGGAGAGGTCTTTTGGACTTATCCCCCCTGTGCCCTGTAAAAAGCATCAAAAGGACAGAAAACGATAAACGGAACTTCAAATTCAGCTCCGTCCAACATTCGGCTTCGCCTCATTCCTCCGTTCGCCCGAGGCTCACTTCGCCGGTCTGTTTTACACTGCGGCTAAAGCCGCGTAAAACAGGCAAATTTGAGCGCGGGAAGCACCCAAATTGTTGAACGACGGCGTCAGTCTCCCGCCTCTACAGGCGGCGGGTTTCAACTTTCCAAGCTGTCAGTGGCGGGTGCAACGTTCGGCTTCGCCTCACTCCTCCGTTCACCTGCGGTT
>JAITKU010000129.1 GCA_031278255.1 Eubacteriales Family XIII. Incertae Sedis bacterium
ATTTTTTTCGTCGAGCAAGGCGCAAAACGCAGACGAACCCTAAGGTTCGGCGAGGCTTTGCAACACAGTTCGGCGGAAAAAAGGCAAGCCAAATGTCCGGTTTATTCCGTAACGAATCCCTAGGGCGCCGCGCGCAAACGCGTGCGGATGTGCGCGATTATGGGGGATATCTCGCCGGCGGCGGCCGGCGTCGTTCAAAAAAGGATTGAGAACGGACGCGAGATGTCATATAATTAAATTGCGGATCAGATACTGTACAAGGATTGTAATAATAATTTCCGAGACGCATTTCCCGCTGTGCGCGAAATACGGCCCGGGTTCGACGCCGCGCGCACTTTGGCGGACGGGAGAGGCAACCGGAACAGGAGAGGGGATATGAGCAAGATGCAATACGCATATATGACATTTGAGCGGGACGACGCTTTTCACAGAAAGCCTTTTGTGGAAAGCATTATGAAACTGATCGGCGAATGGGGCGAGGATATCTTCAGCGGCGATGAGGCGCTTTCCGTCAGCATCGATTCGCCCTGGGGCACGGGGAAGAGCGCCATGCTCGCGATGTGGGTGAACTACTTGGCGGGGACCCCGAAATACAGCCGATACAAGGTGGTTTATTACAACGCGTGGCAGAACAATTATTTCAACGACGCGTTTCGCCCCCTGCTGTATGAACTGCAAAACAACGATGACGGGCCGCAGGTCGATGCTTTCAGAAAGGCGGGCGTCGAGATGGCCGCGGCCTTGGCCGAGGGCGACAGCGATATTCTGCGCATCTTGGCGAGCCGCGCCGCCGGCGAGGGCGCGGGCTATTTCGGGGGCTTCCGCAAGATTCACAAGACGAGCGAGGCCTTTGCAAAGGCTTTCGCGAAGCTGGTTCCCGCAAACGGCAAACTGCTCGTGTTCGTGGACGAACTGGACCGCTGCAGACCGGATTTCGCGATCGCGACGCTCGAGTTGATCCGGCATTATATGAGCGTGCCGAACGTGGTGTTCATATTCACCATGGATTTGGCGCAGTTGACACAGCTTGTGCGCTCGATCTACGGCTTCGATACGGACGCTTGGGGCTATCTGCGCCGCTTTTTCAACATCAGCTTCCGTATGCCGATGCCGGAACTCACAAAGTACGTGGAAAACCTGCTCTACAAGGCGATCAACAACAGCGACGCGCTGAAAGCGGTGAAGTTCGCGCGCATTATGAGCGAGATGTACACGTATTTCGGCCTGCACATCCGCGACGTGGAGAAGATAACGACCAATTTCATCATATTCTATTCGATGAACAAGATCGTGAACGACCCCAACAAACCGCATTCGCTCGCGCGGCTCGGGACGTATTTATATTTCATGATTTTGAAATACAAGTATCCGGCGGTATACAAGGGGATATTCGACAAGGGCGGCTATCATCTGGAGGGCGATCTCGTGGAGGGGAAGTATGTGCTGGAACGCAGGTTCGGCGGACAGGGCGAGGTCAAGGAGCTGCTGCGCGCCATGCAGGGCAGCAGGCTCTGGGACGAGGACGCGGGTCCCGGCTACATCGCTTCGTACCTGTTTCCCGAGATCGCGCCGGACGCGAAGAGTTTGGGGCAGCATATCTTCGAGGCCATAGAACTCTTCGCGGAGGTGGGCTGACGGGGCCGCGCGGGGCGAAAGACGCTCAGAGCGGGCGGCCCGCTATGATTTCGAGATCGATCGTGATGCGGCGCAGGGTTTCGAGCGCGGCGGGATCGATGTGTTTGCCGGCTGTGAGGGGTGTCATGGCCGGCAACGCTTTTTTTTGCTCCGCTTGCGGCGCGCAGACGTAGCGGATTCGCGCGCGTTCCGTGACGCGCATGTGTCTTTCGCAGTGGGCCGCCGCTTCGCCGCCGCCCCCTCGTTCGCGGTCCTGGTAGCCGCACAGCGCGCGCAGTTCTTGCAGGTAGTCCCGGCCCGGCAGGACCTTGATGAGGACGCCGTCCGGCGCGAGGATGCGGCGAAAGGCGGCGTAGCCGGCCGGACTCAGCACGTTGAGTACGAGATCGAAAGCGCCGTCCCGAAAGGGCGGTCTCGCGAGGTCCCCGACGATCCACGCGATATCCGCCGCGTATCCCGCGGCCGCCGCGACAGCGTCTTTGGACAGGTCCAGCCCGTAGAAGCGGCAGGCGGAAAGCGACGCGTCCCGCGACAGCGCGAACGCGTAGTAGCCCTCCCCGCAGCCCGCGTCGAGTGCGCGAAAGGGCCGCGCCGCGCCGCCCCGCCTTGCGGCTTCGCCCGGACGGAGCAGTTCCCCCGCAAGCGCCGCGAGCCGCCGCGCCGCCTCTTCATAGAAACCGAAGCCGAACACGGCCCGGCGGCTTGCGAAGAGGGCCGGGCCGTAGACGCCCCGCGCGCCGCCGCCGCGACCGAGCAGGTTTGCGTAGCCTTTCCGCGCGAGATCGTAGCAATGCCCCCGCGCGCAGCGCAGGGCGGAGGATTCGCGCGCAAGCAGCAGGGCCGCGCCGCAGTCGGGACAGGCCAGAGTGCCGGGATCGCGCGCGAGCAGGGTCTTTAGGCGTTCGAGCTTGCCGATTTTCGCTTGCGCCGGTCGTTTTTGTTCGAGCATAGGCTTCCTTTTTAGGTGGCGACAACAGCAGTAACCAACAGTATATCGCGGTTGTGCCGAAAAGGCAACATACATCTTGTATTTCAATGGGAATTGTTATATAATCGAAAGCGAAGCGCGCGCAAGGCGGGAGTTTTTACGGGCGAAAGGCGAAAATGCCCTTGACAGGGAACATACGTTCGGTATATTCTTTTCTTGCGAAGCTTCGCGGCCGTTTTCGCGTCGGATTTGAGGAAGAGGAGGGATCGCTTGTATCAATTCAGAGATCCCATACACGGCTTTATCGAGCTTTCGGATTTGGAATTGAAGATAGTGGACGCTCCGGCGTTTCAACGTTTGCGAAACATCAAGCAACTCGCCACGACCTATTTGGTGTACCACGGCGCGGAACACACGCGCTTTGGACACTCGCTCGGGGTGATGCATTTGGTTACGCGGGCCTTTGCTTCCGCGCTTGAAAATTACAAAAAAGCGAACAAAAAGGACCTGTTCGATCCGGTAAAGACCGCGTGGTATGCGCAGATATTGCGCCTGATCGCCTTGGTGCATGATTTGGGACACGCTCCTTTTTCGCACGCGTCGGAAGTCCTGTTCGACGACGGGACGGAGCATGAGGATTTCACGCGGAAGATCATTTGCGAAAGCGAGATCGCACAGTACATAGGTGAGATCGGGGTCGCGTTCAGAAAAAAGCACGGACTCGGGAGCGAATACGACATCAGTCCGGAATTGCTGTGGCTGATTTACGGCGAAAGGAACCCCGAACTCGATGCGCGATACGTCCTGCCCGATTACAAATTCCTGAAGAGCTTCATGGACGGTGAACTCGACTGCGACAAGATGGATTATCTGTTGCGGGATTCCTATTATTGCGGCGTGAACTACGGAAAATACGATCTGAGCAGATTGACGGCCTCCTTGAGCGTCTACAGGGACGAACGCGACCGCGTCATGCGGTTGGCGGTGGAACGAGGCGGTCTGCACGCCTTTGAGGAGTTCGTCATTGCAAGGTATTTTATGTTTATCCAGGTATATTTCCACAAAACAAGGAGATATTTGGACAAGCTGCTCGCGGAAAATATCTCGGAGATTTTGCCCGGTTCCAAATATCCGGCGGAGATCGCGGAATATCTGCAATGGGACGACGGCAAAATCCTCGCGAAAATCGAAGAAAACGCCGCGAGATTTCCGCCGGCGGAACGCTTTGTCAATCGGCGGGTCAAGAGTTGCGCCTATGAGACGATCGTACACAGCGGGCGTTCGGACGACGCGCTCTTCGACATCGTCAGGCGGGCGTTGCAGGATGCGCTCGGCTATGCACCCGAATGCGACGCGGCGAACAAGCTGGCGCATAAGATACCCGTATTGGAACCGTACGATATGGACAGCGGGAGGGGCGTCCCCGTTTTCACCGGGCATTTTGGAAAACCGTCCGACATCTCGACGGAATCCGTTTTGCTTCAAAGCATGATCAAGCCGATCAATATCAAAAGAATCTATGTGGAAAAGGCCGACGCGGACAGGGCGCGGCAAATCGTAAAAAATTTGTTGGACGGGAAAGAGTGAGGAGGCGGATCGATGCGCAACAAATTGCAAAACAATGTAGCGTACATCATTCAGAAGATAGGCGAAATATACGAGGGCGATCCCGGGAAAAAGGCCCTGCAGAAGTTGGTTTTTCTCGTGCAGAAAAAGGGGCTCGATTTGGGCTACGGCTACGGTCTGCATTTTTATGGGCCGTACAGTAACGCGCTGGACGCGGAAGCGATATCCCTGTGCATGGACGGCGTTATCGACATCGACACATCGAGTCACACGCACAAATTGCGCGTCAACAGCCGGTATGCGGTCGTGTCGGCCCTGAAGCCGGAAGAAGAACGGACGCTTGCCGCGGTTCTGCGGCGCTACAAGGGATATAAGCCCACGCAACTCGAGCTTCTCACGACCGCGATCTACGCGTACGAGCATCTGCCCGAAAAGTCGCGCGCCGACGTTATGGCGGGGGTGAAGAAGATCAAGGGGGAAAAGTTCTCGGACGCCGAGATCGAGGGCGCGATGCGCGAGTTCTCGTATTTCGGCATAGATATTTCCGCGTAATCGCATTCCCGGGTCTTTTGCGAACGCGCGGATCGACGGCGCGGGAAGTTGAAAAAGCAATTGGACGACGCAAACACATCACAGATCGAAATATGGAATGCGGCCAAGCGGGATATCCGGGATACGCTTGACATGCTCAAAACCGCAAAGAAGGGCCTCGATGAGATACTCGTCGTCCTGCACAGGCTGCGCGCGCTTGCCGTCGCGTCCGCGCGCGCGGATTGTCCCGCCGCGGACAGACAGGTGATCGCGCGCGAGGCGGAGGCGCTCATCGAGGAGATAGACTTGATCGCGGGGGAGACAAAGTACCTCGGTAAGCCGTTGCTTGCCGGGCGCTTTGAATTTTGGATTTGATAAGGGGGAAGTATGGGAAACAATCGGATTAAGAGATGGACGGCCCTGTTGCTCGCGGCCGTCATGTTCATCGCCTTGCCCGCGCCCGCGAGCCTTGCGGCTTCGGCGGACGAAGCGAAAACAGCGCTCCAAAGGACTTTTACATATTATAAGATACAGCAGGACGGGGTTTTGAGCGGCGGCTTTGAGGTTCTTGCGGCGGCCTTTCTCACGGGCGAGAATTTGACGGATTATGTGCTGCCGACGACGAGTCAGAGCGCGCTTTCAAGCTCCCTGCTCATCGCCCTCATGAAAGGCGATACGGCGGGCGCGGCGGCGCTCGCGGAAGAGTTGGCCGGCAACTTGAATAAACAGGACTATATCACCACGGACGCGATGGAACTGATCGCGATCGAGGCCTACAACCGGTCGGCTTTGGCTTCCTTGGGCGCTTATTCGCCTGTCGTCTATGCGCAAAGCGCGGCCGTAAGTCGTCTGCTGGACGCGGAAGAAGTCGGCGGCGGTTTCGGCTTCGGCAGCGGCGATCCCGACACGACGGGCATGGTGCTGGCGGCGCTCGCGCTCTTCAATACGGATGCGTATCCTGCGGTACAGGCTGCGGTTTCGCGCGCGCTGGATTATCTGCGCGGCGCGCAGCAGGAGAACGGGGGCTTCAGCGCGTGGGGCGAAAACAACGCGAACAGCGCCGCCGCCGTGATCTGGGGCCTTTGCGCCCTGAAACAGGACATGAACGCTTGGAGCAAGAACGGCAAGACGCCCGTCGATGCCCTGCTGTCTTTCCAAACCGAGCAGGGCGGCTTCGGCTATGCGAACGCGCTTGAAAACGATCTTGTTTTCGCCACGCCGCAGGCGGCGCTCGCGCTCGCGCTGGTGACAAGCGGCAGGACGTTCTTCACGGATTTGACCGCGGGCGCCGACCTGTACAAAGGCCTGTCGGTCGGCGTCGCGGACCGAAGCGGCGCCTATCATGAACGCTCCGTAACCGTGAAGCGCGGGGAGAGGCTCTCGACCGCCCTTGCGCGCGCTCTGCGCACATCGAACGCCGTGAATGCGAGCGATTATTATTGCCGCGCGACCGGCGCTCTCCTCTCGTCCGAGGATCTGTCCGGCCTTGCCGACGGCGCGGAAATCCTCGCGATTCATAAAAGCTTTGAGAACGCGGCCTACTTTTTGACCGGGACGGACGACGGCTTCGGTGTGAACACGGCCGAAATCCCATTCGGCGCGTCGCAGAATTTGACGCTGCGGATCGCCTCGGCAGGCGCCGTCTCTGCGGCGGTTCCCCTGGCCGGCGTAGGCGTGGACGGCGACGGCGACGGGTTTTGGGACGCCAAGACCGACGCGGCCGGCAGGGTTACGCTCAGCTTTATCGCGGCGGGTACGCACAGTGTGCGCGCGCTGCCCGCCGGCGTACCGGGCGGCACGGCCCTGCTGCCCGCGCGGATCACGGTG
>JAITKU010000261.1 GCA_031278255.1 Eubacteriales Family XIII. Incertae Sedis bacterium
AAATCGGGCGTAGAGCAGGTGCAAGATCGCGTGTTCGACGCCGCCGATATAGTGGTCCACCGCCATCCAGTACGCGGCCTTTTCGTTTGAAAACGCCTCGTTCTCGTTGTGCGCGTCGCAGAAGCGCAGGAAGTACCACGACGAGTCCAAAAATGTGTCCATCGTATCGGTTTCCCGCTCCGCCCTGCCGCCGCAGGAGGGACAGCGCGTCTCGCGGAAGGTCTTGCTCGTCGTCAGCGGCGACTCGCCCTTGCCCGTAAAGGCAACGTCCGTGGGCAAAAGGACGGGCAGCTTCTCCTCCTCTTCGGGGACCCAGCCGCAGCTTTCGCAGCGGATCATGGGGATGGGTGTCCCCCAGTAGCGCTGCCGCGAGATGAGCCAGTCCCGCAGGCGGAAGTTCACGGAGGCGACGCCCAAGCCCTTTTCCTCCAGAAAGTCCGTGATCCGTTCGATCGCTTCCCGGTTCGTCATGCCGTTGAAATCGCCGGAATTGATCATCCTGCCCTCGGCCGTGAACGCCTCTTTCAGGTTGTTCGTGTCGATCGACGCGTCCGCCGGCTCTATGACGGGGATGATATCGAGTCCGTATTTCACGGCGAATTCAAAGTCCCTTTGGTCGTGGGCCGGCACCGCCATGATCGCGCCCGTGCCGTAGTCCGCCAGCACATAGTTCGCGATGTAGATGGGGACCCGCGCGCCGTTCATCGGATTGACGGCGTTATGCCCGATGTAAAGGCCCTCCTTTTCGAGCGTGACGGCCGTTCTGTCTATATCGGACAGGTATTGCAGCTTATCCAAAAACGCGCGGACCTGTGCCGCGTACGCCCCGCCCGCCGTGAGTTCTTTCACGAAAGGATGTTCCGGCGCCAACACCATGTAGGTTACGCCGAACAGGGTGTCGGGCCGCGTGGTGAAAATGCGCAGGACCTTGTCCGAGCTTTCGATGCGAAAATCGACCTCCGCGCCCGTGCTTTTGCCTATCCAGTTCTTCTGCATGAGTTTGACCTTGGCGGGCCAGCCCGTGAGCTTGTCGAGGTCCGAAAGCAGGCGCTCCGCGTAGTCCGTGATCTTCAGATACCACTGGTCCAATTCCTTTTTGCCGACGGTGGCGCCGCAGCGTTCGCAGACGCCGTCAACAACCTGTTCGTTCGCCAGCACCGTTTCACAGGAGGGGCACCAGTTGACGGGGTTCTTCTTTTTGTAGGCCAATCCCCTCTTGAAAAATTGTATGAATATCCACTGCATCCACTTGTAATACGCAGGGTCGCAGGTCGCGACCTCGCGATCCCAGTCGTAGGACATGCCGAGCCTCTTGAACTGTTCCCGCATCTCCTTCATGTTGTCGCGCGTCCAGATATTCGGGTGTATGCCCTTTCCGATGGCCGCGTTCTCCGCGGGCAGACCGAAAGCGTCCCAGCCCATGGGATGCAGCACGTTCAGGCCCCGCATCTTTCGGTAGCGGGCGGCGACATCGCCTATGGTATAGTTGCGCACGTGGCCCATGTGCAACTTGCCCGACGGGTAGGGAAACATCTCGAGCAGGTAATATTTTTCCGCGCCCGGGACTTCGACGGTTTTGAAAAGTTCCGCGTCGGCCCAATATTTCTGCCATTTCTTCTCGATTGCATCGAAATCGTATCTGTCCGCTTTGTGTTGCGCCATATTCACACCTCCTGTACCTCGATCCGGTTCCCGTCGCTCCATATCTGTTCGATTCGATACAAATCCCGCTGCGTGTTTGTGAAAATATTAACAATAACATCGCCGTAGTCGAGCAAAATCCATCCCGATTCCGGCTTGCCCTCGATGTGCCCGAGCGTCGCGCCGCATTCCGAAAGCGCTTTCTCCACATCGTCCGCGAGACTGCCCGTCTGCCGCACGGAGTTGCCCGCGGCGATTACGAGAAAATCCGCGAAAGACGATTTTTCGGCGATATCCAGAACGACGATATCAAGCCCTTTCTTTTGGCGAAGTACGCCGGCGGCGCTGAGCGCCAGTTCTTTGCTGTCCAAACAGTTTCCCCTTTCTCCTTTTCAATCATTTCAGCCGGGTTTTGTCCGCGCCCGCCGCCTCGCTTTGCCGTGCGCACAGGTCCGCGAACCGGTCGCGCGCGCGCAGGGAGTCCGCATCCGGCCGGACACCTTTCTCTCGCAGATAACGCAGCGTGTTTTCGAGCGCCGTGAGGCAGGCCTCGTCCAGATTGCGCCGCGCGGCCTCCCGCAGTTCGGAAAGCCCCTCGTAGTCGTCGCGCGTGGGTTCCGCGGCGTCGGCCACGTACAGGATTTTTTCAAGCTTCGACATGCCCGCCCGTCCCGTGGTGTGATAGCGCACGGCGTCCAGGAGTTCCGCGTCCTTGATGCCGAGGTCCCGTTCCATAAAGGCGGCCGCGATCTTGCCGTGCGACAGATTGGCGTTGCCTTTCAGCGCGGGATCCAGACCGTAGCGGTCGATCAGCGCGTCGAGTTCAGCGGCGGGCGCGGCCCGGAAGCGGTCGTGCAGCAGGGCGGCCTTTTCCGCTTTCTTTGCGTCGGCGCCGTAGAGCGCCGCGAGTTCCGCGGCCAAACGCGCCGTGCCCAGCACATGCGCGGCCCGCTTTTCGCCGAGCCGGGCCGTGAGCGTTTCACAGCTTATAGAGTCCTCTTTCATATATATATTCTCCCACCGAAGCGGGAACAAGCCCCTCTATGCTTTCCCCCGTCCGCACGCGTTTTCTTATCTCCGAGGCGGATATATCCATCGGCGCGTTTTCCATCAGGATCACGCGCGTTCCGTAGCGCCGGCGCAGTCCCGCGACGCAAAGCCGCACGTCGCCCGCGTCACAGCCCGGACGCTGCGCCGCGATAAAGGAAAACTCCCGCAAAAGCTCCTCCGATGCGTACCATTTTTCGAGCATCAGCAGCATATCCGCGCCGAGCAGGAAGAAGATTTCCCCCCTGTCCGCGCCGTCGTCCCGTATGGCCCTGAGCGAATCGATCGTATAGGACACGCCCCCGCGCGCGAGTTCCGTATCCGTCGTGCCGAAGCGCGCGTCTTTGCCTATCGCGAGGCGCAGCATATCCATCCTTTGCGCGCCCGCGCTCAGACCCGCGCCGCGCTTAAAGGGCTGCGCGTGTACGGGCATGAACAGCAGCCTGTCGAGCGATCCTGCGGCGAGCGCCCGTTCCGCTATGGCAAGATGCGCGTTGTGTACGGGATCGAAGCTGCCGCCGAATACGCCGGTCCTCATTCCAAGGTAAGCGCAAGCTCCGCCAGCTGCTCGCGCGAAACCTCGCCGGGCGCGCCGCTCACGGGGCAGACGGCCGTCTGGTTTTTCGGAAAGGCTATGACCTCGCGTATGCTCTGCTCGCCCAGCAGGAGCATGACCAGCCTGTCAAGCCCGTAGGCCAAGCCGCCGTGCGGCGGAACGCCGTAGCGGAAAGCTTCGAGCAGGAAGCCGAACTTGCTTTCCGCGTCCGCGCGCGAAAGCCCGAGTATCTCAAATATCTTCATCTGCAAAGCCCGGTCGTGTATCCTGATACTGCCGCCGCCGAGTTCCACCCCGTTCAGCACGATATCGTAAGCCCTGGCGCGCACGGCGGCGGGGTCCGTATCGAGGCGCCCGATATCCTCTGCCCTCGGCGCGGTAAAGGGATGGTGTATCGCCGAAAAGCCCCCGTTCTCCTCGTCGCGGGCAAAGAGCGGGAAATCGACCACCCACAGCAGGGCGCGCCGCGCGTCGTCGAGCAGACCGAAGCGCCTCGCGATCTCGCGCCGCAGGAAGCCGAGGCTGTCGAATACGACCTTGCTCTTGCCCGCGACGAGGAGGATCAAATCACCCGGTTTACCGGAAAATAATTCTGTAAACGCAGCCATCTCCGCCTCGCCTAAGAACTTGCCGAAAGAGGCGGTTGTTCCGTCCGCGCCCACGCGCACCCAGGCGAGTCCGCGCGCGCCGTAGACCTTGATATCCTCCTGCAGCTTATCCACGTCCTTGCGGCTCAAACGCGCCGCGCCGCCCTCTATGTTGATACCGCGCACGTCGCCCCCGGCCGCGATCGCGTCCGCAAACACGCGAAAGCCGCAGTCCCGGGCCGCGTCGTTCACGCACACGAGTTCAAAGCCGAAGCGCGTATCGGGCTTGTCGCTGCCAAAGCGTTCAAGGGCCTCTCGATAGCCGTACCTCGGAAAAGGCGTCTCTATTTCCTCGTGCAGGAGTTCCCTGAACACGCGCTTCAGATAGCCCTCCTGCACGGCGATCACATCATCCGCATCGACGAAAGACATCTCGAGGTCAACCTGCGTGAACTCCGGCTGCCGGTCCGCCCGCAAATCCTCGTCGCGGAAGCATTTCACGATCTGGAAGTAGCGATCCGCGCCGCTCGCCATCAAGAGCTGCTTGTACAGCTGCGGCGACTGCGGCAGCGCGTAGAAGAGGCCCGCGTTGACGCGGCTCGGCACCAGATAATCGCGCGCGCCCTCCGGCGTGGGCTTGACCAGCATGGGGGTTTCGATCTCCGTGAAGCCCTGTTCGTCGAAATAATCCCGCGTCAGCTTCGCGACCGCATGGCGAAAGCGCAGATTGCGCTGCATTTTGTGCTTTCTCAGATCGAGACAACGGTATTTGAGGCGCAGGTTTTCGTCCGCGTTGTCATCGTCCTTTATGTAGATCGGCGGCGTTTCGGCCTCCGAATAGACGATCATATCACTGACGAATACTTCTACATCGCCCGTCGCGAGCGCGCTGTTTGCGGACGCGCGCCCCCGGACGCGGCCCCTTATCCCGACGACGTATTCACTGCGCAGATTGTCGGCCGTCTCAAAGAGCGTTCGCGGCGCGTCCTCGTCAAAGACGATCTGCACGAGGCCCGTCCTGTCGCGCAGGTCGCAGAATATGAGGCCGCCCAAGTTCCGGCGCTTCTGTATCCAGCCGTTCAGAACGACGGTCTCTCCGATGTTTTCCGCGCGCAACGCGCCGCACATATGACTGCGCTTATACAGCTTATCCGGTTTATCCATTTGCCCTCTCCCAAAGCCTTACCGCGCGGCGAGCGCGCCGAGGACGCCGTCCTGCGCCACGCGCCGCTGTTCTCCCGAAATCATATCTTTCAGCAGGACCGCGTTTTCCGCAAGTTCGTCCTCGCCGATCATAATCGTGTAGCGCGCCCCCAGCCTGTCGGCGCGCTTCATCTGCCCCTTGAGGCTCTGCGCGGGTCCGTCCATCTCCGCGCGCAGGCCCGCCGCGCGCAGACGGCGCAGAAGCGCGAGGCCCGCAAGCTTGGCCGCCTCGCCCCAAAACGCGATGTAGGCGTCCGCGCCCGGCGGCGGCGGTATCGCGGCGCCCGCCGTTTCCATAAGCAAAAGCAGACGCTCTATGCCCAGCCCGAAGCCCACGCCCGGCATCGGCGGCCCGCCGAGATCCTCAATCAGGCGATCGTAGCGTCCGCCGCCGCAGACCGTCCCCTGGGCCCCTATGCCCGCGGATACGAATTCAAAGGCCGTTTTCGTGTAATAATCGAGTCCGCGCACAATGCCCGCGTCCACCGCAAAGGCGAGACCGAGCGCGTCGAGGTTTCGTTTGAGCGCTTCAAAATCCGACTTGCAGTCGTCGCAGAGGTAGTCGAGCATTTGCGGCGCGCCCCGGACGAGTTCCCCGCATACGGGGGATTTGCAGTCGAGTATGCGCAGCGGATTCTTGTCGAAGCGGCCCTTGCAGGTATCGCAGAGCGCGTCGTACCGCGGCAGCAGGAAAGCGCGCAGGGCCTCCCGGTGTCCGCCCCTGCAGACGGAGCAACCGACGCTGTTGATGCGAAGCGCGAGGTCCCCCGCCGCGCCCAAAGCGGTGAAAAAATCGGCGGCCAGCGCGATCACCTCCGCGTCGGCCAGCATGTCGGCGGAACCGAAATACTCAACGCCGAACTGATGAAACTCCCGCTGTCTGCCTTTCTGCGGCCGCTCGTGGCGGTAGCAGGCGATCTCATAGGCGTATTTGTACGGCGGCGGCGCCGCGTAGAGCTTGTGTTCCAAAAACGCGCGCGCGACGGGAGCCGTGCCCTCGGGCCGCAGGGTCAAGCTGCGCCCGTCGTAGTCGTCGAAGCTGTACATCTGCTTTTCCACGATATCCGTGGAATCGCCCACGCTCCGCGAAAAAAGTTGCGTATACTCGAACACGGGGGTTCTGATCTCCGAGAATCCGCGCTGCGCGCAGAGCGTTCGGAAAGCATCTTCCACAAATTTCCATTTATAAATATTGTCCGGCAAGACATCCTTTGTCCCCTTGGGGGCCTGTTGTGCCATACTTTCTCCTATTCAAAGAGCAGACGCTGCTTTCGCGCCAACATTTCCTCCAGCCTTTCCGTATATATCCCGTAATCGGACACGTTGAACGCGCGCGTCAGCCGGTTTTCCCGCGGAACGTACAGCTTGGTCGAGGCGCCCGCGCCGAGCGCGACGATGGTCTGGCGTTCCTCCATGATACGCACGTTGTACAGGCCCGGCTTTCCGTCCCGCGCGTAGCCCGTATTTTCGAGATTGCCGACCGTCTGCTTCTGACGGTAGAGATAATACGGCGCATACGAGGCCCCCGCCAGCGCTTCTGCGGCCGCTCGCAGCATACCCGCGGCTTGCTCGGCCCGCGTATAGCTGTATTCGGCGTCCTCTTCCCTAAGCCGCGCCGCCCGCTTCACGGCGAGGGCGTGTATCGTGACGTTTTCCGGCGCGAGGTCCAAAAGCGCCGAAAGCGAGCGCGTGAAATCCGCCTCGTCCTCACCCGGCAGGCCCGCGATCAGATCGGCGTTGATGCGCAGGGCGCCGACCTCCCGCGCGAGCCGAAATGCCGCGCGCACGGCCTTTGCGCCATGGTCCCTGCCGATCCGCGCAAGCGTGGCGTCGTTCATGCTCTGCGGATTAATACTGACGCGATTCGCGCCGTGTCTGCGCATGGCGCGCAGCTTCTCGGCGGTGATCGTATCGGGCCGGCCCGCCTCCACCGTGAACTCCTCCGTTCCCGCGCCGGCGAAGCGCCGCCGCACGCAGGCGAGCAGTTCATCGAAATCCGTTTCGTTCAGGAATGTGGGCGTACCGCCGCCGATGTAGATAGTCTCGGCACAAAGTCCCTTGCGCGCCATGCCCGCCGCGACGAAATCCATCTCGCGGCGCAGCGCCGCAAGATAGGCGCCCACGCGCGCGTACGGAACCGGGCCCGCGGTAAAGGAACAGTATCCGCAGCGCGTCGGGCAAAACGGTATACCGATGTACAATCCGACGGTGCCCTCCGCGGGCGGCGCGACCAGCGCGCGCTGCCTTGCGTATACGCGGGCCGTCAGTTCCGTCTTGGCCTCGCTCACATAGTATTCATCGCGAAAGCGCCGCCGCGCGCAGACCTCGTCCCCGCCCGCTTTCTCGACAAGCTCCCCGAAGAGTTTGACGGGCCGTATCCCCGTCAGTATCCCCCACGCGAGCGATTTTCCCGTCAGCGCGGAGAGCCTGTCGTACAGGAAGCGCTTGACGGCGTCCTTGTCGCGGCATTCCGCTCCTGTGAGCGCGGCGGGCAGTTCGATCCGCAGCGCGCAGGGCGCGCCGTCCGCCGCATCGTTCACAGAAAATTCCGAGGGCCGCAGAAACATCTTGATCAACTCGATGTATTCATTTTTTTGGACGCCGCCAAAGACAAAGCCGCGCATCGTTCATCCAAAAAACGGATTGTTTTTCTTTTCAAAGCCGATCGTGCTTTCCCCCATATGGCCGGGATACACCCTCGTCTCGTCGGGCAATGTGAAAAGCTTCCGACTGATCGAAGCGAGCAGGGTTTCCGTCGAGCCGCCGAACAGGTCCGTGCGACCGATGGAGCCGGCGAACAGCGTATCGCCGCAAAAGAGCGCGTCCTCCGCCAGTACGCAGATACCGCCCGGGGAATGCCCCGGCGTAGCCAGGATCCTGAGCGTCAGCTTCCCGGCCGTCAACGCGTCGCCGTCCTTTAGAAGGACCTGCGGCACAAGCGATATCGGCCTCCCCGCGATCGCGCCCGAATAATTCTTGCTTGGGTCCGTGAGTACGGGCAGTTCATCCGCCCCCGCCGCGAGTCTGCAGCCCGCAAACTCGCGCAGATACCGTTCCGCGCCGCCGATGTGATCGCCGTGTCCGTGGGTCAGTATAAGCCACGCGACGCGCAGATCTTCATCTCTGACGGCGGTCGCCAGCGGCGCGCTGTACTCGCCCGCGTCCACGATGAAAGCGGTCTTTTCCCCGTCGTCCACAAGATAGCTGTTGGCGCCGGAAAAAATCCCCGCAAACATTCTGATATTCATGAATATATCTCTCCCTCTCGGATCAAAATCGCTTCCTGCTGTCTATGAGCAAGGTCACGGGGCCGTCGTTTTGGATATCCACAAGCATTTCGGCCCGAAAAACGCCCTCTTCGACGTGCAGACCCAAGGCGCGCAGTCTGTCCGTACAGGCCCGGCAGAGCGGCTGCGCGCGCGCGGGCTGCGCCGCCGCGGTGAAGCTCGGCCGCTTGCCCTTTCGCACATCGCCCAACAGCGTAAACTGCGAAACGACAAGCACCGCGCCGCCCGTCTCCGCCACGGAGAGGTTCATCTTCCCGGCCGCGTCCGCAAAGACGCGCAGACCCGCCGTCTTGTCGGCTATATAGACCGCGTCGCGCGCGTCGTCGCCCTCTTCCACGCCGAGAAAGACGAGCAAGCCCGGTCCGATGGCGCCCGCAAGCGTTTCGCCGACCGTTACGCGCGCTTCCTTCACCCTCTGTACCACCGCCCGCATAGACGCTCCTAACCCGTCGCCCTGTGCGCGTCCGAGACGCCCGCGACACCGCGCAGGGAATGCAGTATCTTTTCCATCTGGCTCGTATTGGAGATGGAAAGCGTCATCATGATATAGACCGCGCCGTCGTTCGCGCTCTTTGCGTTGACGCCCGTGATGTGTACGTCCATATCCTCGCACACGCGGGAGATATCCGAAAGCAAGCCCTTGCGGTCCCCGGCGCTGATCGCCACATCCGAATCGTAGTATTGATTGCGGTCAAGCCCGTCGTATTCCCACTCGACATCGATGAGCCGCCCCTTTTCCTCCTCCGGGGTATGGCGGATGTTCGGACAGTCGGAACGGTGGACGGTGACGCCCTTGCCCTTTGTGATAAAACCCGTGATTTCGTCTCCGGGCACGGGATTGCAACATTTCCCGAGGTGGATCAAGAGATTGCTGACGCCTTTGACGCGGACATCCGTGCGCTCCCTGTGCGCGTTCTCGCTCTGCCTCCGCGCGGCGGCCGCCTCCGCGCGTTCCTTTTCGCGCGCCGCCCGCTTCGCGGCCGCCTGCGTATCCTCCTCGCATATATCCGCGAGCGCGTTTACGACCTTGCTCAGCATGACCCCGCCGTGGCTGACGGCGTTGTACATCTCCTCCGCCGTGGTGTAATTCAACTGCTTGTAGACGCGCTGTATCCATTGGCTGCGCAGGATGGACTGCGTTTCAAAACCCTTGCGTTTCACGGCCCTTTCGAGCAGGTCCCGTCCCCTCTCCGCGTTTTCGCTGCGATTCTCGCGCTTCAGCCACTGGCGTATCTTGCTTCGCGCGTTGCTCGTCTTTGCGATCTGCAGCCAATCGATACTGGGACCCTTGGAGTTGGAAGAAGTGAGTATCTCCACGATCTCCCCGTTCTTCAGGGCGTAATCGATCGGGACCATCTTGCCGTTCACCTTGGCGCCCACGCACCGCACGCCCACGCCGCTGTGTATCTTGAAAGCGAAATCGAGCGGTGTCGAACCCGCCGGCAGTTCTATGACATCGCCCTTGGGGGTGAACACGAAAACCTGATTGGAGAAGAGGTCCATCTTCAGGGTTTCCATGAACTCCCGCGGGTCTTTCATATCCTTTTGCCATTCCAGCGTCTGCCGCAGCCAGGCGAGCTTTACCTCCTCCTGCGCGGCCCCGTCCGCGCCGAGTCCCTCCTTGTACTTCCAATGTGCGGCGATACCGTACTCGGCGATGCGATGCATGGAATGCGTCCTTATCTGTATCTCGAAAGGATCGCCCTTGTCGCTCAGCACCGTCGTATGCAACGATTGGTACAGGTTGGGCTTGGGCATCGCGATATAGTCCTTGAAACGGCCCGGCAGAGGCTTCCACATCGTATGCACGACGCCGAGCGCCGCGTAGCAGTCCTTAACGCTGTCCACGATGATACGCACGGCGGTCAGATCGAAGATCTCATCCAGCTGCTTGTGCTGGTACTTCATCTTGCGGTATATGCTGTAAAAATGCTTGGAACGCCCCGTGATCTCGTAGGCGATCTTCAATTCGTCCAAACTCTGCTTGATCTCGTTGATCACGCGGTTGATGCTGTCCTCGCGCTCCGTCTTTTTCATCTTGACCTGATTGGCAAGCTCGAAATAAGCCTCGGGGTCCAGATGTTTCAGCGCGATATCCTCCAGCTCGAACTTCATCGCGAATATGCCGAGCCTGCTCGCGAGGGGGGCGTATATTTCGAGCGTTTCCCTGCACTTGTACATGATCTGATCGTGGTTCATGTAATTGATGGTGCGCAGATTGTGCAGACGATCCGCCAGCTTGATGAGCAGGACGCGAATATCCTTGGACATGGCCAGAAACATCTTACGCAGGTTTTCGGCCTGCCGCTCTTCCTTGCCCTCCGTAACCAGAGAACCGAGTTTCGTGACGCCGTCCACGAGCAGGGCCACCTCTTCGCCGAAATCCCGTACGATATCCTCCTGCGAATACGGCGTGTCCTCCACCGCGTCGTGAAGCAAGCCCGCGACAATGGTGGCTTCATCCATGCCCAGATGCGCGAGGATCTTGGCCACCTCCGCCGGATGGACGAGATAGGGTTCCCCCGACTTTCTGAGCTGCCCCTCATGCACTTCTTCGGCTTTCCGATAGGCCCTTTCGACGAGCGCCGCGTCGATATTCGGATTGACCTCCAAAAGCCCCTCGATAAACTGTTCGAGATTTTCCATAAATACCTGTCTTTATGCGGCGGTTATACGACGGCGCCGTCTCCCGCCCTCGGCTTCTTCCGCGGCCGCGCGGCGTCCCTGTCCCCGCCCCTGTACCGGGGCTTGTCGAGGACCCGGCATATCTCATAGTAGATCGGGCTGCATATGAATATCGAGGAAGCGGCGCCCGCCGCAATGCCCACGATCAGCGGCATGACAAACTGCCGGATCACCTCGCCGCCGAATATATAAAGCGGTGCGATCGCGAGTACGGTGGTCAGCGCGGTCATGACGGAACGAAATACCGTTTGGTTGATACTCGCGTCGATCAGGGGCTCCAGCTTGCTTTTGTGCATAAGCCTCAGGTTTTCCCGTATCCTGTCGAATATGACGATCGTGTCGTTGATGGAATAACCGACGACCGTCAGCACGCCCGCGATGAACGGATTGTTGATCGGGACGTGGAACAGGCCGTAGAAAGCGATCAGGATCAGTACGTCGTGGATTACGCCGATCAGCGAAGCGACGCCGAACTTCCATTCAAAACGTATGATGATGTAGATCAACATGCCTATGCTCGCGAAGATCACGGCCCGCACGGCGTTCTGCTTCAGAAGATCGCCGATCGAAGGGCCGAACTGCTCAAAAGCGAGTACGGCCGAATCGTCTAGGCCGAAAGCCGGAAGCAGGGCGTCGAGCAAGGCGGCCCGCTCCTCGTTTTCCAGCGAATCCGTGGTCCTTATGATGATCTGGCTGTTGTTCTCGCCGGCGTAGATGATCTCCGCGTTCGTAACGTCGTTTGCCCGGAGAATCTCGTTGACCGCGTCGAGATCGGCCTCTTCTTTCATCTCGATCTGCATCATCGTGCCGCCCGTGAAGTCTATGCCGAAGTTGAAGCCCCGCAAAAGACCCGTGCCGAGACCGATGACCATAACGGCCAAGGTTACGATATAGTAGACGCGGCGGCGTCCGATAAACGCGAATTGCCTCCGCAGCCCGATCAGGGCCTCGTTGTTCTCCTTGACGCCGAAGAATTTCTTTGCGCCGAGCAATCTGTTCTCCGCCGCCGTCAGCAGGTAGACCTGTGTGACCGCCGCGGCCGTGAAGATGCTCAGGAGGATGCCGATGATCAGCGTAAAGGCGAAGCCCCGCACGGGGCCCGTTCCGAACTGATACAGCACGACGGCGGCGATGAAAGTCGTGACCTGGGAGTCTATGATGGTGCCCATGGCGCGGCGGAAACCCGCGCTCACGGCCACGCGGACGGTCTTGCCCTGCTGTATCTCCTCGCGTATGCGCGCGAATATGATCACGTTCGCGTCCACGGCCATGCCGATGGACAATATGACGCCCGCGATGCCGGGCAGGGTCAAAACACCCTTGAACAGGTTCAGTATCCAGAAGATCGCGGGTATATAAAGGAGCAGGGCGATGTTCGCCGCGAGGCCCATGATCCTGTATATGACGAGCATGAGAAGCAGGATGAAACCGACGCCGACGGCGCCGCCGATCAGACTCATCTTCAGCGCGTCTATGCCGATGGAGGCCGACTGCACGGAGGAATTCACCTCCGCAAGCTCCGTCGGGAGGGCGCCGGCCCTGATCTGCCGCGCGAGCGTAACCGCCTCGTCCTCACTGAAATTGCCCGTTATCTGCGCGTTGCCGTTCAATATGGGCGTGTTGACGTTGGGCGCCGAGATGATCTCGTCGTCGAGCAGGATGGCGATCGCCCTCGCATCGACACCCTGGATCGCGGACGTGACCGTGCCCGCGTAAGCGGCGTTCGTGGCGGCGGCAAAGGCTTCGGTGCCCGCGGCATCGAATTCGAGCGTGACGGCATAACCGCTGCCCCGCTCCTGATCGTAGGCGACGCCCGCGTCTTTCACCATGCTCCCGTCGAGTACGAGGCTGCCGTCGGCGAGCAGAAATCGAAGCTGCGCCGTCTTACCGATTTCCCGTATGGCTTCCTCCGGATTCTCCGCGCCCGGGATCTCCACGCGGATGCGATTCTCCCCCTCTATCGTGACGACGGGCTCTGACAGGCCCATCTCGTTTACGCGATTTTCTATGACGAGCTGCGTTTGCTTCATCAACTCCGACAGTTCTTGGCCCGTGGCGTCCGTCTGCGCCTCCATCACGACATACACGCCGCCCGACAGGTCGAGGCCCAGCTTGGTTCTGTTTGCGATCGGTCCTAAGCCGCCGATGTCCGTCAGCGTGACAAGCCACAGCAGGATGATGCAGATCGTAAACAATAAGGCCAAAAATTTTTTCATAATGCGGTTCCTCTTACCGGTTTTCCATAAAAAATAAAAGCATCCTCAATATTTTACTACCTTTTGCGCCTTTGTTCAAGCAAAACTCGCAAAGCCGCGCGATTTCACCAAAAAGAAACCCCCGCATTGCGCCGGGGGGAAAGCCCTTACCCCCAAAAGACCGTAAAATAACGGCCGTTTGGGTAACGATACCGAAAAACAATCGCCGCAAAACGCAGGTCCCGGGCTTTCTATTCCTCGATGCCCGCCTCTTCCTCTGCGGTTTTCTTCTTCAGCCTCCTCGGAAGCGTCGATTTCGGTTCCTCGACGGCGGCTTCCGCAAGCGCCGCGTCGTCGTCCGCATCCTTTGCTTCGTCGGACTCCGCGCCTTTCGCGGTCTTTGCGGGTTTTTGCGCCGGCGCTTCGCTGACGACTTTCGAGATCGCCCAGCGCATGATGTCAAACTTGGTCCGGTCCGCGCCGACCTGTATGGTCAGCACCTCATCCTTGGTCTTGACGATCTTGCCGCAGATGCCCCCGATCGTGATGACCTCGTCGCCGACCTTGACGGAATTGCGCATGTTGTTGATCTCGCGTTCGCGTTTCTTCTGCGGTCTGATCAACATAAAGTACATAATAACGATCAACAGCAACAATGGGATCAATGTTGTGAGATTGCTTGACATGATTCTCCTCCGAATTCAGTGGCAGTATCAACAGTATTTTTCGCTCTCTACATAATTATATCGAAATTCCGCCGGATTGCAATGCTTATTTTTCGCAAGGCGCTTTCCGCGGTCGCATTCCGGTCCCGGTTTCAGGCCGGGGGTTCGGATTGCTGTATAATTTCAAGCCTCTCACCGGACGGCCCGCGAAAAAAGATGAAGAAATCCCGGGGTCCCACCTGCACGGGCTTTGGCTGCAAAAACACAACGCCTTTCCCTTTCAGGATCTCGATCGCCGCAAAGATGTCGTCCACCCGCATCGCAACGACCTCGATGAGACCGTCGCCGTCATGGTACGCGCGACCGTCCGTGAACTGCAGGAGTTCGATGATAAAAGCGTCACCCGGCGCGCGAAGCCGCACATTCTTCAAATTTCCGTTCTCGAGTTCACCGCGTTCAAAGATTTCATATCCGAGTATTTCCGTGTAAAACCGTGTCGATTCGTCCAGGTCTTTTGCGATGATCGCGATGTGATCCGTCTTTTTTACCAATCCCATGTCGTCTCCTTTCTTCCCGTGCGCGCCGCGCCGCAAGACGCTTTGCGCTCCGCGCGCGGCAGTAAAAAACAAAAAAGACCGATGCCATGCGCGTCCTGCCGCATGGCATCCTCCTGCGCCCAAAGAATGGTGCGGTTGAAGGGACTTGAACCCTTACTCTCTCGAACACGGCCCTCAACCGTGCGCGTCTGCCTATTCCGCCACAACCGCATGAAACGAGCGCATACATAATAAGTTTGAAACCTCGAAGCGACTGTCCGCGCGCGCTTTTGCTTTGGACAGACGAGGCCGAAAAAACGGATGGTGCCGGCGATCGGGGTCGAACCGATACGGTGTTGCCACCACCGGATTTTGAGTCCGGCACGTCTGCCATTTCCATCACGCCGGCCGATTCCACAACATATGATAGCACAGTTTTGCCGCGGAAGCAAGCGATATTTTCCAATACATATTTTTACACAGAAAGAGGACAAGGCGTGCAAAGCCTTGTCCCGGCGGCACCCCCGGTATTTCTACCGCTCGTTTTCCGCGAGGGATTGATATTCCGATCCCCAGCTTTCCATGGCGGCAATAATCGGGCGCATGGTTTCGCCGAGTTCGCTCAGGGCATAGTCAACGCGCGACGGCACTTCGGGGTAGACGGTGCGGGTGAGGATTCCGGCTTGCTCCATTGCCCGCAAGCTGTCGGTCAGCACCTTTTGACTGATACCGTCGAGGCTTTTCCGCAGTTCGCCGAATCGCTTGGGACCCGTGAGAATGTCGCGGATAATCAGCAGTTTCCATTTGCTTCCGATAATATCCACAGTCGTGGCCACCGGGCAAGCGGGAAGATCTTTCTTGGCAATCATAGTCGGTTGTCCTCCAATACTTCTAATTCAGCGCCAACAGTTAAATCGTTATGCCGTACTTGGATTACAGCATATCACAAGAAACACAAAGAAACAAGATATTTGTGAATCCGGAAAAAATTTTTTTCCGCCTTTTTTCCGCGGCAAATCCGCGCAGCGCCATAAATTTGACAAAAATGTAATTTGCACAACAAAAAAGCGCCTGCTTCTCGCGCGGATTTTATTCGTATAATATATGAAAAAAGGCGCTTGACTCTCCGGTTACTGTACACAATAGACTTCCTTATGAGGGTTATTGTAAGGGTATTACCGGAGAGGAGATGATTTTGATTTGGCCAAGAAAAAACCATTGTGGCAGGATGTGGCCATTGCCGTGGCGGGCGAACCCGCACATGCTTTGAAGAAAAGCAGATCGCCGCGGGTGGCGACGGACAAATGCCTGAACTGCGGAACCTGCGTCACAAACTGTCCGACCCATGCGATTCGGGAAATGCAGCGGCAGATTTGCAGACTCTGTCCCGATTGCGCGGAGGGTCCGATCATGTTCCCGCGGGACATGGAAAGTCTGACGCAGCGTTCATGCGGCGCGAGTTGCCCGCTCGGACACAGCCCCGAGGGCTATCTCAATCTGGCCGCGAGAAACGATCCTGAGGGCGCTTGGAACCTGATCGCAAGCGTCAATCCGCTGCCCGGCGTCCTCGGGCGAATCTGTTCCAGACCCTGCGAGGAGGCGTGCAAGCGCGGCATTCTTATCGACAAGCCCATGTATATCCGCGGTATGAAACGCGCGATTGCGGACTGGGCCTATGAGAACGGAAAGTCCGAAAGGAGGTCCTATCCGCGTTGCATCGACAAGCGCATCGCCGTTGTCGGCGGCGGGCCGGCCGGTCTGACCGCGGCCTGCGACCTTGCGCAGATGGGATACCGCGTCAGTATTTTTGAAAAGACGGGCGGCATGGGCGGCATGATTCGTCGCGCGATCCCCGCCTTTCGTCTGCCCGACGAGGTTTGGCGGCGGGAATTTGAATGGGCGATCGGAGACGATATCGACGTGAAATTCGGTGTTTCCGTCGGGATATCGCCGACGATCGAAGAGCTTTTTGACGACGGATACCGCGCCGTCATTCTGGCTATGGGCGCGCCGAACGGGAAAAAGCTGCCGATCCCGGGACATACGTTCAAAGGTGTCTGCGACGCGCTGCAGTACATGAGCGATGTGAAGTACGGCATCCCCGCGGAAACAGGCGAAGACACGGTCGTTGTGGGCGGCGGCAGCGTGGCGACCGATGTCGCGCGCACGGCCTTGCGCAAGGGCGCGCGGAATGTGACGATGGTTTGCATCGAGGATGAAGCGCATATGCCCGCGCTCTCATGGGAGATCGAAGAGGCGATATCGGAGGGCGTGAAAGTCATTCCCGCGTATGCGCCGCTGTCCGTCAATTCCAAGTGGATGCGCGCCGAAAGTGTTACGCTCGCGGCGGTTACGCGCATCGAAACGACGGAAACCGGCGAACTGCGGCCCGTGATCGACCGGGCGGCGACGCGAGAAATCCCGGCGCAGACCGTGATTTTCGCGGTCGGACAGGCGACGGACCGCGCGCTTCTCGACCGCATGGGACTCGCGCGGAACGCGAAAGGCGGAATCGTGACGGACGAATGCACGCTTGCCACTTCTTTGCGCGGCGTCTATGCGGCGGGCGATCTCGCGGGCGGCGCAAACTCCGTCGTGGAAGCGATGGCGTCGGCGCGAAAGGCGGCAAAGGCCGTAGACGCCTTTCTCATGAACGGCGCGCCCGACGACGCCCTTCCCGCCATGGGCAGCGCGCCGCTGCGGGAAAAGATATTTCCCGTCCGTCTGGAAAAATTGACGCCGCTGAAGCTGAAAGAAATCAAGAGAGAAGAGGCCCTCGCTTCTTTTGACGAAGTCCTCATCGGCGCGTCCTTGAGGGAATTTGAAACGGATGCGCGCCGCTGTATGAAATGCGGTTACATCGAGGTGGACCATGCCCTGTGCGTCGGCTGCGGCACGTGTAAACGCGTCTGCCCCGCGGGGGATGTCATCACCATGTGCGCTCCGCTTTCCGGAGGTGAAGAAGAATGAAAAAAGAATGGGATGTGATCGTCGTCGGCGCGGGTCCCGGCGGGAGTATCACGGCTTCCAAGCTCGCCATGGCCGGCGTTCGCGTTTTGCTTGCGGATAAGGAAAAATTTCCGCGCGACAAACCGTGCAGCGACTTGTACGGCCCCGCGATCAAAGACCTGCTGACGGAGATCGGCGTCTACGAAAAGATTTTGGAGGCCGGTTTTCTGTACAGGGATACGGTACTCGTCGCTCCGAATTTCTCCGCGATCAGGGCGCAGAACCGAGGCGGCGTCGTCTGTCCGCGACGCGTCGGAGACAACATTCTGAAAGAGAACGCCGCCGCGCTCGGCGCGGAGGTTTGGGAGGAATGCTGGATCAACGACCTGATCATCGAGGACGAACAGGTGCGCGGCGTCAAAGCCAAATATCAAGGCGAATTCACGGAGCTTCGATCCAAGATCGTCATCGGCTGCGACGGCTCGCATTCGTGGGTCGCCAAACGCATAGGGGCCTTTGGGGACAATCCCGAGATGGTTTACCTCTGCGGACGCAAATACGTGCGCGGCGCGGATCCGGAATTGCTCGATCTCGAAATCCACTATACGGAGGAGTTTGTACCGGGCTTCATCTGCCTGTCTCCCCATCCGGCTTACGACAACGCGGTGAATGTGGGCATGGGCGTCCAAATGAGCCGCTACCGCGACGCTTCTTTGGACGGTGAGGCAATGGTGCGGTATTTTATCGAGAACAGTCCGCACGGCAAGCGTCTCGCAAAAGCGGAGGATGTTTCTCGCTGGATGGGTTGGCGCGTGCCGAGCGCGGGGCAACTCGACAAGATTCACGACGCGGGCGTCATGCTCGTCGGCGACGCGGGCAGTTTTGTGGAGCCTTTCGTACTCGAAGGGATCGCGGCTGCGGCGCGATCGGGCGTTCTCGCCGCCGAAACGGCCGTGAAAGCGTTGCGGGAAAACGATTTTTCCAAAGAGTCCCTCTCTCGCTACGAGGACAGGGTGACGGAGGTGCTTGTCCCCTATCTTCTCAAGTTGCAGGGCATCGCGAATCTGGCCGGTGACATCGGCAAATTCAATGCCTTGGTCGATCAACTGAAAGACGACCCGACGGCGGTCGTACGACTGATGGGTGCATAAGGCGCAATTTGGCGCAATGCGGCGGCGTCCCGGCGCGCAAGGCCGCAGCCGGGACGCCGCATACAAAACGGAAAAGGGGGTATCGATGTGCAAAATCAATATGATGTAATCGTTATCGGCGCCGGAAACGGCGGAATGACGGGAGCGTTGACCCTGCAAAAGGCCGGTCTGCGCGTGTTGTTGCTCGAACAGCATAACATCACGGGCGGATGCGGTTCGTCCTTTGTTCGCGGGCGCTTTGAATTTGAAACGGGTTTGCACCAATTGTACGGAATCGGCGACAGCTATACCGGGGATAAGGGCGCGTTGCGCAAGCTTTTTGAAGAACTGGGCGTTCTGGACAAGATTACATTCGTTCGGCAGGAAGAAGCCTTTCGGCTCGCGTTCAAGGGGATGGGCGAAATCGCGCTGCCCGGAGAACGGGACGCGTTCGTGTCCGAACTCCAAGATTTCTTCGGACCCGAAGCCTCCGCCATCGAAGAATATCAACTTCTCGTGGAGAAAACGGGCGTGGAATTTATGCGCCTTTATGATTTCGTGGCGGAGGACAAGCCCATCACAAAAGAGGAATTTCCTTGCCTTTTCGAGTACGGTGTCTGCACCGGTCTTGAAATGCTCAACAAGTATTTTGAAAATGCCATGCTCAAGGGCGTTTACCAATGCCTCTACGGCTATCTCGGCATTCCGATCGAGCGCATCCCGTTCCCCGTCCTCGCCGCGCTCTATGAGCGCGAAGGCGGCACGTGGAATGTGCATGAAACATCTATGTCCATGTCCAACGCGCTGACGAATACCTTCCTCGATATCGGCGGCGTGTTAAAACTGAACACGCGCGTCACGCGGATTCGCATCGAGGAAAACGAGGTTCGCGGCGTCGAAACCCAAGGGGGCGAAGTCTACAGCGCGCGCGTCGTCTTGTGCAACGCCAACCGCATCAACGCCTATGTGGACTTGATCGACAACGATCTCGTTCCCGAAACGGTTTATGCGGATCTGCGCGTTTCCGCCCCCTCCCAATCGATTTTCGGCCTCAACATCGGGCTCGACTGCACGGCCGAAGAGCTGGGTATCGCAAACGCGACGAGCTTCCTTATGCCGCCGCCGGGAGGAAAACCGAGGCGATACGATGTCAACCTGCGACAGCTCGATTACGTGCCGTTGCAATACCTGACGTGCTACAACATCGATGATAAAGACTACAGCCCGCCGGGAACCTGCGTGCTTACAACGCTGACGAGCAAGCTCACGGATCCTTTTACGGAACTGCCGCCCGAACGGTATTTTGACGCAAAGTTCGCGTATGCAAAGAAGATGCTCGATTATCTCTGCGATTTCTATCCGAAAGTGAAAGATCATATCGAGGAAATAGAAATCTTCACGCCGATGACGATCATGCGCTATATCGGTTCGCAGAACGGTGCCATTTATGGCGTGGACAGTCACATAAAGGACCTTATCGCGACGAAGTTGAACGCTCGTTCGCCGTTCAAGGGCTTGTATTTCTGCGGTGCGTCGTTTATGTTCGGCGGCTTCCACACGACGATGATGGGCGGCAATACGGCGGCGCGCGTGATCCTGAACGATATCCGAAAAGACGTAAGCCCCGCGAAGTACGATTTTGACGGAATGAAAGGCATTGACCGGATCCGGCGGGAGACGGAAGCCTGCCGCACTTACAACATCGATCATCGGACCCGCAAAGGGCACGTCAGAAATGCGGTCAACCGGCTTCATCCGGACAGTATCACATTCCGTATAACGGAGATTCGGGAGGAAACAAAGAGTGCAAAGACGATTCGTCTGTCGCCGACGGAAGGCTATATTCCGCCGTTCGTCGCGGGTCAGTACATCAATCTGAGCGTGTGCGTGAACGGCGTATTGACAAGTCGCGCCTACAGTATTTCGTCACCGCCCGCGGAGAGGCAGTTCTATGAGATTACCGTGCGTGAAAATAAGGACGGTTTTGTTTCCGCGTACCTGTTGAACGAGGCGGCGGTGGGGGACATCGTAACATCGTCCGGTCCCGGGGGGCAATTCTACCGTTTCACGCCCGTACACGGAAAGAAGCTGTGTTTTATCGCAGGCGGAAGCGGGATCACACCATTTATGAGCATGTTGCAGGACAACGCGATTCGCGGGGTTTCGGACGAAGAAATCGTGTTGATCTACGGCTGCGCGAAAGAGGATGACATGATCTTCGCGGACAGATTGAACGCGATCGGGGCGAAGCTGCCGAATTTCCGCCTCGAACCCGTGATTTCCGAACCGACGCCCGGCACGAAAGCGCGCACGGGCTTCATCACTGCGGAACTGATAAGGGATGTACTCAAAAAGCCGGAGGATTTCACATTTTTCCTCTGCGGACCGCAGGCGATGTATGACTTTGTGTTGCCAAGGCTCGACGAGGCGGGCGTTCCGAAGCGGCGGATTCGCACGGAACTGCAGTCCGCGCCGGCCGATCCGAGAAAGGCGCCGGGATGGCCGCAGGATGTGTCGTATGAGCGGCGTTTTACGATCACCCTTACGGACGGACGAACGTTGCCCGCCGTTGCGGGTGAGTCGGTCCTCGTTGCGCTTGAAAAAGCCGGGATCGTAAAGAAAAACCTGTGTCGCAGCGGAGAATGCGGTGTCTGTCGCTCACGCTTGACAAAGGGCGTCGTGTTTCATCCGGGACTCGCGCGTATGCGAAAATCGGATATGCGCTACGGTTATATTCACCCCTGCGTCAGCTATCCGATCGACGATCTGACGCTGATGATTTAATTGTTGCTTCTATCAGAGACAAATAAGAGGAGGAAAAAAATGCTTACCGGAAAATGGGATATGATTTTACACTCGCCGATGGGCGATAAGGCCGTGATTTTTGAAGCCGCGGAGGACGGCGAGGCCCTGACGGGCAAGTTCAGCGCGAACAGCGGTTGGAACACGGAAATTTACGAGGGAAAGACGGACGGGGACACGTTTTCGTTTAAAGTCGATTTTCCCGTGCCGGCCATGGGCAGTTTCACGTTCACCCTCAAAGGCGAAGCGGACGGAGATAAACTGAGCGGCATCGCCAAGATGGCCGTCGGGAAATGCAAATTTGAAGCGAAACGAATCTGAGGAATCGTTATTGCGGTCTTGACGCAGAACGGTTTATTGACAATATGAACTTTCGGACATATAATTGAGATACCATACGGGTTCGCGCAAGCTTTCACCTACCGGAGACTTGCGCGGACCGCGCTTGTCAATCTGTCCGGGAGGTGGAAGCATTGCGGGTGCTGTATTCAATCGGTCAGGTGTCGAAGATGCTCGGCATTCCGATCCGTACGATTCGTTATTATGAGATGATCGATCTGCTTCATCCGCATCGAACGGATCCCGCAACGAATTACCGTTACTATTCTGAGGCGGAACTGCATCGCCTTGATTTTGTGCGCTGTCTCGGCAAGGTACTCGGTTTGCCGCTGAAAACCATTCGGGAATATATCGCGCATGAAAACGACCCGGCGATGCTCACAAACATTCTGACACTTCATAAAAAGACCATCGAAAGCGAGATCGACGAGTTGCTTCTGCGGAAAGCGTTTTTGGAACGCAAGCTCCGTGCCATTGCCCTGCAATCGTTCACGGAGGCTTTCATTCCCCATCTTGAAAAAACGGAAGAACGCCGCATTTATGTGAAGTCTGAGTTTAGCAACAGCACGGAGGAAGCGATCGTTCAGGCGCGCAAATGTTCCATGGAAACGAGTAATCAATACGCCTACACGCATTACCTGCTGCGCGATATCGACGCGGAAACCCTGCAACCGACGGACCGGCACAACATCCTGCTCGGGCTGAACGAAAACCCCGGAAAACCTTTCGCGGAATACGTCTTGCCCGCGGGGACCTACGTCTGTATCACCTATCAGGGGAAAGACGACGGCCGCCGCCGGGCTCTCGATCTGCTTCGCGACTATATCAAACAGCGGGAGCTGCGGACGAGCGGGATGCTGATCTTCAGAGGAACCCTCCTAGACGTAACATCCATCTACGGCGATGATTACTATTTGACGCTGGAATTGCGCGTTGAATAGCCTTATTTGAAAAAGGCGATGATCCGATTTTGGTGCGCTCGGAGGGACTTGAACCCCCACGGTTGCCCACCGGATCCTAAATCCGGCGCGTCTGCCGGTTCCGCCACGAGCGCACGAAAGCATTTCCTAAAAATAGAAATCCTTGCAATAATTACAAGAATGTATCTGCAAGGATGTTTCGATGGTGACCCTACCGGGACTCGAACCCGGGTTACTGCCGTGAAAGGGCAGTGTCTTAACCGCTTGACCATAGGGCCAAAGAAAAAAAAGCCGGCGACGACCTATTTTCCCGGGCGGCTGCCCGCCGAGTATCGTCGGCGCAAATGAGCTTAACTTCTGTGTTCGGGATGGGAACAGGTGTGGCCTCATTGCTGTAGTCAC
>JAITKU010000006.1 GCA_031278255.1 Eubacteriales Family XIII. Incertae Sedis bacterium
GAATCGGCGGAAGCGGAAGCTCCCCTCGGCGCGGGAGACGCCGCAGAACCCGAAGCGGAGACGCCCCCGATCCCTGCCGCTGAACCCGAAGCGGAGGCGGAGGCGGAAAAGGCCGCCGCGGAGGAGGCAAAGACGCCCGAAGCGGAGGCGCCCCCGGTCCCTGTAGCAGAACCCGAAGCGGAAAAGCCCGCGGCGGATACGGCAAAGAAGCCCGGGAAAGCGGAAAAGGCCGCGGCGGATACGGCGGAGAAGCCCGCCGCGAAGAGGACGGCAAAACCCAAGGCGGAAAAGGCCGCGGCGGATAAGGCGGAGCCTGCGAGCGAGAAGCCCAAGAGGACGGCAAAGCCCAAGGCGGAAAAGGTCGAGACCGAGACCGCGGAGAAGCCCGCCGTGAAGCGGACGGCAAAGCCCAAGGCGAAAAATGCGGACGCGGCGCCCGCCGTGTCCGAAGAGGAGAAGTAGCGGACGAGCGCGGGACCGCAGGGCCTTGCTCCGCAGGGCTTTTTCCGATTTCGGAGAGCGCCCCGTGTCCGCGACGGGCGGAGGCGGCGTGCAGTTTGCGAAAACCGTATAAAGAGAGGGAAGCGATATGGCGAGTAAAAAAGGCGTAGGCAGCTCCAAGAACGGCCGCGAAAGCGAGTCGAAACGCCTTGGAGTCAAGAGAGGGGACGGCCAATATGTCAGCGCGGGCAGCATTCTCGTGCGGCAGAGGGGCACGAAGTTTCATCCCGGCAACAACGTGGGGATAGGCGGAGACGACACGCTGTTCGCAAAGATAGACGGCGCGGTCAAATTTGAACGGTACGACAAGAAGCGAAAACAGGTCAGCGTGTATCCGAAAGTACGGGAAGCATAGTGCAGGATGGCCCCTATGAAGCATAGGGGCTTTTTTTCCGAATATGCGCTTTTGGGGGAGGCATGTTTGTAGACAGGGCGGTTATTACCATCAGATCGGGCAAGGGCGGCGCGGGCTCCGTGTCGTTTCGCAGGGAACCCTACGTCCCGGACGGCGGGCCGGACGGCGGCGACGGCGGCAAAGGCGGCGATGTTATGTTCGTTGCGGACGACAGTCTGCGCACTCTGATGGATTTCAGGTATAAGCGGCGCTATGCGGCGCAGGACGGGCAGGACGGCACGGGGCGCAAACGCTTCGGAAAAAACGGAGAGAAGCTCGTGATCAAGGTGCCGCCCGGCACGGTCGTCACGGACGAGGCGAGCGGTCTGCTCATCGGGGATCTCGTTTGCGCCGGCGACGGCGTTGTCGCCGCGAAAGGCGGCAAAGGGGGCAGGGGCAATGTGAATTTCAAAAGCTCCGTTCGCCGGGCGCCGAACTTTGCCGAGACCGGCGGCTTTGCCACGGAACGAAAGATATTGCTGGAACTCAAGCTGATCGCCGATGTCGGTCTCATAGGATTTCCGAACGTCGGAAAATCCACCCTGCTCTCCGCGGCCACGAGCGCGAAGCCCAAGATAGGCAACTATCCTTTTACGACGACGACGCCCAATCTCGGTGTGGTCGAACTGTACGACACGAGCTTTGTCGTGGCGGATATCCCCGGCCTGATCGAGGGCGCCCACACGGGCGCGGGACTCGGTACGGAGTTCCTCAAGCATATAGAGAGAACGAAGGTCTTGATCCATGTCGTGGACGTTTCCGGCGCAGAGGGCCGGGATCCCGCGCGGGATTTGCGCCTAATCAATGCGGAACTCGAATCCTATACCGTAAATTTATTATGTAAATCGCAATTGATCGCCGCCAACAAGATCGATCTGATCGGCGCGGAAAGCGCGGAATATCTCGCGTTCAAGCGCGATGCGGAAGCGCTCGGCTTTGCGGTGTTTCCCGTGTCCGCAGTCGCGCGGCAGGGCGTTTCGGACCTGATGAACGCCGCCGCCGGCGCCTTGGCGCGCGCGGAAAGCGCAAGTACCCATCCGGGCACAGGCGCCGAAACGGAAGCGGATTCCCCCGCATATTTTGATGTCTCTCGGCCCGAGGACGACCCGCATTACAGGGATATCGAGATTTCCGTGGACGGGCCTGTCTACGTGCTTGCGGGTTTGCAGCTTTTGAAGATATTTAACTCGACGAATTTTAACGATATGGGATCGGTGCGTTACCTGTACAAGCACATCGAGAAGAGCGGCGCCGCGGACCGGCTCAGGGCCTTGGGGTTGCGCGACGGGGATACGATCCGCATCCGCGATTTTGAATTTATCTGGTATGATGAATAAACTATAAGATATGGTTATAGATTCAATTCCGACAAGAGAAGAATGTCTGTCCATGCTCAAATCGTTCGGCACGCCGGAACATGTGATCCGCCATTGTCTGACGGTTTCCGAGGTTGCGGGCCGCATAGGGGCCGCGCTCGCGGACGCGGGCTTTGCGTCGGATCTCGATCTGATCAAGGCGGCGGCTTTGCTGCATGATATCGCGCGGACGGAGGCCCGGCACGCAGAGGTCGGCGCGGCGCTGCTGAGAAAACGAGGGTACGCGCGGGTTGCCGATATCGTGTCGCGGCATATGGACCACAGATTTCCGGAGAGGCTCGAGGAGATCACGGAACTCGACGCGGTTTGTCTCGGGGATCGCGTGACGCGGGAGAGCGTCTGCGTCGGTTTCGAGGCGCGCATGGAGGATCTGTTCGCGCGTTTTTCCCACGATTCGCGCGCGATGGAGAGGATCAAGGAAAACACGGCGAGGAGCCGGGCCTTTATCCGCGCGCTGGAAGAGCGGCTCGGACGGAGCCTGGATGCGATTTGCGGCGTATCGGCGCCGGGGCTTGACGGCCTGTTGCTCCGCGTGGAAAAGCCGGGCAGATATGCGGGCGGGGAACAAAACGCGGTGTACAAGGACCTCTCTGCGGTCTCGTTGCGCTTTTGTCTCGCGTTTCCGGACCTCTATGAGATCGGCATGTCATGGACGGGGATACAGATACTGTACCATCTGCTGAACGAGCAGCGCCGAATTTGGTGCGAACGCGTGTTCGCGCCGGCGCCGGATATGGCCGCTCTTATGGAAAAACACAGACTGCCGCTCTTTGCCATAGAATCGGGAGAGCCGTTGCGACGCTTTGATATTCTGGGTTTCACATTGCAATTTGAACTTTCGTTTACAAATGTCATCCATATGCTCAGGCAGGCCGATCTCGCCGTGCGCGGCGCGGACCGCGCGGAAACGGATCCCTTGGTTATCGCCGGAGGACCCTGCGCTTTCAATCCGGAACCCTTGGCCGAGGTCTTTGACTTGGTGGTGATCGGCGACGGCGAGGAGGTCCTGCCCGAATTGTGCGCGCTGTTCATCAGCATGAAACAGGACGGCCGACCCGGCGGCAAACGGGAATTTTTGCGAGAAGCGGCGCGGATGGAGGGCGTGTACGTTCCCTCTTTTTATGCGCCGTGTTACAATGAAGCGGGCGCGTTTTCGCGGCTTCGGCGGCTGGCGGAGGATGCGCCCCGGCGTATCAAGCGGCGCATTGTTTCGGACTTCTGCAAGGCGCCCGTCCCGCATAGGCCGGTGGTCCCTTTGATAGAAACGGTGCATAACCGCGCGGCCGTCGAGATATTCAGAGGTTGCACGCGGGGTTGCCGCTTCTGTCAGGCGGGCATGATCTACCGGCCCGTGCGGGAGCGCACACAGTCCCTGATTCGCCGGAGCGTCGAGGCCCAGCTTGCGAACACGGGTTACGACGCGGTTTCCTTGCTTTCGCTCTCCACGGGCGACTATTCCGGCATAGAGGTACTCGTAATGCGGCTCATGGAATACTGCAAACGCGAAAACGTGTCCCTGTCCATCCCCTCGCTGCGCTTAGATTCCTTTTCTTTCGGCATACTCAGGGAGATACAGAAATACAAAAAATCGGGACTTACCTTCGCGCCGGAGGCCGGCAGCCAACGCCTGCGCAACGTGATCAACAAGACGATTACGGAGGAGGAGATTTTGGCGGCCGTCGGGGAGGCCGTCAAACTCGGCTGGAGCCACATCAAGTTCTACTTTATGGTCGGCCTGCCGACGGAAACGCGGGAGGACCTCGACGCCATCGTTTCCGTTACGAAAAAGGCGATGCAGACGGCGCGGGCCGTGCAGAAGAAAGGAAATCGTATGCTTTCGCTGACGGTCAGCGCGTCGAATTTCGTGCCCAAACCGCATACGCCTTTTCAGTGGGCGGCGCAGGACAGCGGGGAATCGCTGTATGAAAAGAACCTGTATCTCAAGGAAGCCCTCGGCGGGATAAAGGGTGTAAGCTTTCGGTTTCACGATACGCGCAGCAGCCATATAGAGGCGCTGCTCGCGCGCGGGGACAGGCGTATGCTGTCCGTGATCACGCGCGCCGCGGCGCTCGGCTGTCGCTTCGACAGTTGGCAGGAGCATTTCCGTTACGATCTTTGGATGCAGGCTCTCGCGGAAGAGGGCATCCCCGCCGTCGCTTCCGCTTTCTCTGTGGACGATCCGCTTCCCTGGGATCATATCAGCTGCGGCGTACACCGGGCCTATCTGCTGTCCGAATGGGAACGCGCCCGCTGTGAATATATTACGCGCGATTGCAGGGAGGGTTGCACGGGCTGCGGCCTCAACTGCCGGAAAGACGATTCCGCCGGCGATTATTTCAAGCGCGCGGGCGGGCCGGGTTGATTCAAATGAGATACTTGGTTAAATTTGAAAAAAAAGATAGAATGATCTATATTTCACATCTGGACCTGCAAAGGCTGTTTCATCGCGTTATCAAGATGCTGCATATCGATCTGAAATACTCAAAGGGTTTCAATCCGCATCCGAAGCTCGGCTTTGCCCAGCCCTTGTCGCTCGGGCACGCCTCCGTTTCCGAATATCTGGAGTTTGAGACGGAGGAAGAGAACGCGCAGCAACAGGCCGCGCTCAAGGAACGCCTCAATACCTTGACGCCGCAGGGCATTCGGATCCTCGATGTCGGGATTCTTCCGAACTTTGGCAAATCCGTTTCCGCCCTTGTCGCCGCCGCCAAGTATCGTATCGAGATTCCGTTCTTCTACGCCTACAGAGAGGCGGTTTCGGAGTTTTTCGGACGTGAGTGTATCATGGCGGAAATGCCCGGAAAAAAGAATACGCCCATCAACATCCGCCCCAAGATCATCGCGTTCAAACCGCTTATGGTTAACGATAATACTATTACGTTAACCACCACCCTCCATTGCGGAAGCGCCTCAAATCTGAATCCGGAGCCTATGTTGCAATGCTTTTACAAATGCAGCGGGAGGGCTTACGACCGCGCCGCCGTCCGCTTTGAGCGAACGGCGATGTTCGGCTGGCAGGGGGATGTGCTGACGCCGCTGGAATATCTCTGCGGCGGTTAGCGTCGTTTGTTTGCGCGGTTTTGGCCGAAGCTCCGCCCGGCGGCGCAACGAGAAAATTTCCTCGACAAATTTCTTAGAATATATTGACATCTATTCTATAATGATGTAGAATAGGGTGAAGATGTATCAAGTTTGTCGGAGGGAGGTCGCTTTGGAGCGTTTGTTGCGTGCGTTTGCAAGGAATTATAAGCTGTATGCGAAGATTTTGGCCGCGCTTGTCCTGTTCTCGTGCGCGCTCGGGCTGTATCTGCACAGAAGCGCCGGCGGCGCGGAGGCGGGAGAAATCCTGATAACGGACGCCGCGGATTCGCCGGAGGGAGGGGAGACCATAGGCGCGTCGTCCGCGCCGGCGGAAAACGCCGCCGCGGACGCGGCAAAGACCGAACCCGCCGAGGCGTCCGCGCCGGATGCGGAAGCGTCCGAGGCGGAGGCGGCGCCTGAGATGATCGTGGTGGACGTCGGCGGCGCGGTGCAAAACAGGACCGTATTGGTTCTGCCCGCGGGCAGCCGCGTGTACGAGGCGCTTGAAGCCGCGGGCGGCTTGCTTGCGCAGGCGGACATGCGGGAGATCAACCGGGCGACCGTGCTGCGGGACGGCGACAGGATATACATCCCGAGCAAGGAGGAGAGCGCCGCTAAGACCACCGTTCCGCAGTCGGCCGGCGGCGGCGCGGGCGCGGGCGTCACAAACGCGGACACCCCGTCCGGGAACGTGGCGGCGGGCGAGGCGACGGGGCTCGTCAACATCAATACGGCCGATTCCGCGGAGCTTCAAAGCCTAAGCGGCGTCGGACCGTCCACGGCGCAGAAGATTTTGGATTACCGCGCGGCGCACGGGCGCTTCGCGCGCGCGGAGGACATCAAGAACGTCAGCGGCATCGGGGACAAGACCTTCGAGAAGCTCAAAGACAGGATCACGGTCGATTGAGCGGCGGAGCGCCCGCGAATCCCGTCGCTCTTGCCGCGTTTCGCCGCCAAGGAGGGCAGCGCATGATCGTATCGGAAGAAAAACTCGCGCGCATCAACGAACTCGCGCGGAAGGCGAAGCATACGCCGCTCAGCCCGGCGGAGCGGGCGGAGCAGAGCGCCCTGCGCGCGGAATACCTGAAGAACTTCCGCGAGAGCTTTCGCGCCCGGCTCGAATCCATTGAGCTCGTCGATGCCGAGGGCGGCGACTGAAACAGCGGTGAAGCCGGCATTGGGCGCAGAACACATGGGGACGGTTCATTTGTGTAACACATACAATGTTGGAATTGTGCGATTTACCGGCACGGGCCACAGTGCCAAACCTGCCCAATACACAAAAGA
>JAITKU010000045.1 GCA_031278255.1 Eubacteriales Family XIII. Incertae Sedis bacterium
AATGCCGTTCGTCAGGGGCTCTATCTTGTTCGCGTCGTCCTTGTCCACCTTGTGCGGCAGGAACATGCTGAAATGGTAGCGTTCCGTCACGCGCAGGGGGTAGAGGTACATGTTGCCGCCCGCGTGGAACACGTCGAGCAGAAGCTGCGCCGCCTCGCGTATCCGCGCCACGGCCTCTATGGAATGCAGGTTCCGCGTGAAAGCGTAATAGGCCACGCACTTGTGCTTCACGATATCCGACGCCACGACGGTGAAGAAATTGCTCAGCATGAAGTCCGCGATCCACTCCCGTTGCAGGGCCGTCATGGAATCGAAGATGTAATGGGTCTCATCCCCCTCCCTTTCGATGATATCGTGTATGTGCATGACCACCGCCTCGAAGCCGGCCGCCGGGTCCAGTTCCACGATCTTGAGTCCGTAGACGGGTTTCAGGAGGGGCGCGTCCTTTCCGTAGCGCAGATACACGGTGTTCTTTCGATCGCGTATCGAGATTTCCGCAAAAGGCTCCGCGAAAAAAGCGTACTCCTCCGGATCCGAAATCTGCCAGACAACATTGTCCCCGTAGCGGATATCATCGACGGCCCTGTCCAGCCCCCCCAAACCGGACGGCGCTTTCTTTTGATTGATCATAGTGTCGCCGGCCTCCTTTCGGCCGCACAGAAAAACCCGCGCCGCCCAAAATCCCGGCCGTCCGCGCGGCGGCAAGAACGTTTACAAAAACAAAAAAGATGGGAAACACATACCATCTTTTCCGGATTCCCCTCATCGAGACCGCGTGAACGCTAAGCCTCGGCCCGCTTAAGCCGCTTGGCCAGCCTCGATACCTTTCTCGAAGCGGCGTTCTTGTGGATGGTCCCTTTCGCCGCGGCTTGGTAGAGGCGTTTTTCGGCCAAAACCAGCTTCTCCCTCGCGGTATCGAGTTCACCCGCCGCGACGGCGGACTCAAAATTCTTTAAAATCGCCTTGAGATGGGACTTCACCCGCCTGTTTGCGGCGGTCTTTTTCGCGATAACGATGATCCGCTTCTTCGCGGACTTTATGTTCGCCATACTGCTTCATCCTTTCCAAAACACTTCCGTACAACCGCAACATCAAATATATCGCAATACGGGCAAAAATGCAAGTGTTTTTTCCGCCGTCGCCGCGTTTTCGCCGCGTTTTGCGGATTGCGATATTCCGCATCGCGCAAATCCGCGAAAATCGGGCGCGTTCCCGCGCCCGCGCCCGCCTAAATCCCGAGCAGCGAACTCCACTGCAAGGCGTCCACGTAGGCGTGCATCAGATCCTCCTCGTCGAGGCCGAAAATATTCGCCTGTTCCACGGCGGCGTCGAACTCCCCGCGTTCGTACCTTTCGATAATGCGCAACATCTCATAAAAATCGCCCGTCCGTTCGACCAGAGGCTGCGTTACCGCCTCGTTCAGATTCATCTGCGCGAGGACCTCGCCCATGGGACTTTCCATCATCACGTCCATCAGCGAGAACATGCCCATCAGGTAGAGGTTCTCGGACTGCCCCGCCTTGCCCACTTTCGGCGCCAAAAGTTCCAAAAAACGCGCCCGGACGAGGGACATGCGCGTGATTTCGACGGTCTTGTCGGGATTGACCTCCATCAGGCACATGAGCGCCACCCATTTTTTGATCTCGATCGAACCGAGAATGACGAGCGCCTGTTGGATGTTGCTCACCGCGACGCTGAACGCGAAATAGGCGGAATTGACGAGCTTCAGCAGCCGGAACGAAAGCGCCACGTCCTGCCTGATGATATCCGCCAATTCCTGAAACTCAAAATCCGGCCGCATGGATATCTGCATGATACGCAGGCGGTTGATCGCCATCGGATTGATGCTGCGCCCCTCCACGATAACGGGTTTGCTGAAAAAATATCCCTGAAAATAGTGGAATCCCATGCGCACCGCGATATCGTACATCTCATCGTTCTCTATCTTCTCGGCGAGCAAGCGCAGGGAAAGTGAACGGTGTCCCCTGCTCGCCCGCAGGTATTTTATGAAATCGACGATCTCTTCAAGCGGCGTCGTTATGAAATCGACCTTTATGATATCGGCGTAATCCAAGAACGCGAAATTTTCGTCGCATATGATAAAATCGTCGAGCGCGATCTTGAAGCCCGCGCGCTTGAGTACGCCGCAGGCCTGCAAAACCTCCGGCGTGGGCTTGATATTCTCCAGAATCTCGACCACGAGGTACTGCGGCGGCAGCAGGGCCGGGATATTGTCGAGGAGCAGCTTCTCGGTGAAGTTCACGAAAGCCTTTCTGCCGTTTGTCAGCTTATCGAGCCCGATCTCCACAAAGCTGTTGATAATGGTTCTCGTCGAGGCTTGATCTGCGTCTATGCTCTCATCGTAGGCGTTCTTCGCCCGGTCCTTGCGATACAAAAGCTCATAGGCGTAAACCTCGTTTTTCTTGTCGAATATCGGTTGTCTGGCCACAAAGGATTCCATTTTTACTCAACACCTCACCTTGCCTGCGCATAAAACCCGCACGACCGCAACGTGTGCAAGGCGGCGGTCGCGTTGCTCCGGCGCCGGGCCGAAGCAACGAAAATATACCGATTCGGAGGCCCGAGTACGCATTTGGAATAAAAGAAAGATAAAGGGGGGCGTCCGGCACACTCCATTCTATTTTACACTATGGCGCGTAAAAAATCAAAGAAAACCCGCAGGGTTTTCTTTTTTTCCTTTTTTCTCCTTTTTTCCTTTTTTTGTAATGGCGCCGGGCGCGCAGCGCCCCTTTTCGGCGATTTTTTGCGGCCTTGCGGCGATCCTCCGCGCAATCCCCTGTTGTAAATCGCCGCGCTCCTGTGCTATAATCGATCTGTAATCCATTGCGGCGCGCGCCCCGGGGCGCGTCCCGGGGCGCGTCCCGTTCGTCCGAAATGCAAAGCGCGGCGCGGCCGCGGCAATTTTACGGCTCCCCGCGCAACCCCGGCTGCGGGAGAAAGGAAATCATCATGTCCACACATATCAACGCTGCAAACAAAAACGATATCGCCGGTTCGGTGCTGCTGCCCGGCGATCCGCTTCGCGCAAAATTCATCGCCGAAAACTTCCTCGAAAACGCGCGGTGCTACAACGAGATTCGGGGCATGTTCGGCTTCACGGGCGTCTACAGGGGCGTTCCCGTGTCGGTGCAGGGCACGGGGATGGGCGCGCCGTCCATCGGCATCTATTCCTGGGAATTGATCACGGAGTACGGCGTGCAAAACCTGATCCGCGTCGGAACGGCCGGGGGGATCAGCGCGGATATCAAGGTCAAGGACGTGGTGCTGGGACTGGCCGCCTCCACGGATTCCAACTACGCGCACATCTACAAGCTCAACGGGAACCTCGCGCCGACGGCAAGCTGGACCCTGCTGCTCAAAGCCAAGGAAGCGGCGGACAGGCTCGGCATATCCGTACACGCGGGAAACATCCTGACGGGGGACGTGTTCTACGAACTCGAACCGGATTGGTGGAAGAAGTGGGCGCGCCTCGGCGTACTCTGCGTGGAGATGGAAGCCGCCGCGCTCTATATGAACGCCGCGTACAACCGCGTGAACGCGCTCGCTGTGCTGACGATCAGCAACGACTTCGTTACGGGCGCGGAAACCACGGCAAAGGAACGCGAGCAGACCTTTACGGATATGGTCCGCATCGCCTTGGAAGCGGCGATCGCGTAGCGGGCCGCGCGGCACGCGCGGCGCGAGAAAAAACAACGAACCGGCCTGCGGCCGGTTCGTTGTTTTTTCTCGAAGTTTTGCGTTATTTATCGATGTAAATCGTGTAGGTCAAAGAACTCTTGTTCGATTCCGCGACGGTGAGCGTAAAGGTATTTCGCCCCTTGTTCAGTTTGTCGCTGCTCAGGTAGAAAGTCACGCCGTCCGTCGAGGCCACGGCCGCGGAATTCAAAAGAGCCGTAACCGTAACGGCCGAGGACGGTTTTGTGACCGTAATCGTAACGGTCGCGCCGCTGTTTTCGGTCGCCGAGATATTGATCGCCGCGGTGGCGGCATAGCTGAAACCGGAATTGCTGAAAGCGATCGCGCCCGGCGTCGCGGTCGTGCTGAGGGTGTATGTCGCGCCGAGCAGCGGCGTCGCGCCCGTCCCCGTCGTCGTAAAGCTGCGGGTTTCAACCTCGGACAGGCTGCCGTTCACATAGAGAAGCGCGAACACGTAGTAATGTCTGTTTGCCGTCAGATTTGTCAAAACCGGATACGTGTAGACGTTGGCGGAAACGTTGACAGAACCCCGCGCGGTACCCAGATAATTGTTGTAATCATAGCCGTCCCTGATGCGCGCGGCGCGCGGCTGCACGGAACTCTCCGTCACCACGTAGCAGAACGTCCCCGCATTGTTCGTCCGCACGTTCAGGGTGGCGCCCGTCGCGCCGATCGACGAAACGCTGAAGTCCGTGATCCAGTCCACATAGCTCCCCGTCGTCGTGAATGTCGAACTCTTCACCGTGGAATAGAGACTGCTCGTACTCGAACTCTCGTAGACGCAACCGAATATCTTGTAGTTCGTCCCGGACTTGAGTCCCGTGATGTCCAGCGGTTTGGACACGCCCGACGAAACGGCGAAATTCCCGGAAATGACGCCGGACGAACTGTTGTCCGCGTTTCTGCCGTTTCGGATGTAGTCCTGCGGCGGCGTCTTGACGGTCCGGTTCGGGTCCTCCACGATCACGTAGTACAGCGTGCCCGATCTGGACGAATTGACCGTGAGCGTGAACGCGTTGTTGTCGATACTGCTTACGGTGAAGTTGCTGCCGAGCCATTCCTCGCCCGCGCCGCCCGCGGCCGAGGTCGCGAATGTGTATACGGCCACGGGAGAAAAATTGCCCGCGGCATCCCGCGCCGCGGCGCAGACCTTATAGGACTGCTCCTGTTGCAGGGACGAGAGGGCGGCGGTAATCGCGCTGTTCGCGTATATGCTTCTGCTGCCCGAGCCGTAGGCGCTCCGGTTGTCGGCCGTCAGGCCGGCCAGAATCTGCTCCGCCGTCGGCGTCGACGCGCCGCTGCCCGTCAGGACAACCCAGTACACGTTGCCGTCCCGCGTCGCGGTGAGGCTGAGCGTGGCGCTGTCCGCACTGATGCCCGTGACACTGATATTGGTAATGCTGAGCGCCGTGAGCGCCGTGCCGGGCGTCAGCGGGCTGATACCGAGAACCCTGTTCACGATCGTCACGGCCTCGCCGCGCTTCAAAGAACTCTGCGGATTGAAGTTCCCCTCCGCATCGCCCGTGATGTAGGCCCGGCTGTAGACCGCCTTGACGGCGGAAAGCGCCCAGGCATCGATCTTGTCCGCGTCGCGGACGCCCGTCAAGGCGTAGGTCGTATCGCCGCCCGGCGCTATGCGATCCAGAATGACCGCCGCCTCCTGACGCGTAATCTGCGCGTTCGGATTGAAATTGTTCTCGCTGTCGCCTTGGATGTAGCCGGCGCTGTAGGCCCGCTGCACCTCCTGAAAATACCATTCGTTGACGGGTACGTCGCGGAAAGGGATGTTCGTCATGGCCGTATAATTCCGCGCCTTGTTGATAATCGTAACGAATTCGGCCCGCGTGATCGTGCCCTCCGGCTTGAAGCTGCCGTCGGGGTAGCCGTTGATGTAGCCGTAGCTGATTCCGGCGAGTATCTGACCCTCCGCCCAATGCCCCGCCGTGTCGCTCGGGTTTGCGGCGAAAGCCGGCGAGACGGCAAAAACGCCGATCGCAAGACCAAGGACCGACGCAAAGATAAAAGTTATTGCTTTCCCTTTCATTTTTATACCTCATTTGTTCATCAGGTAGCCGCATTCGCAATGCGCGAAAACGGAAGAAACGAACGATCGATAAACCCATTTGCCCGCGGCCTTGCGCCCGATCTTTCCGCCGTCGTTCAATCTGCCCTTATACGGTACAGTTTATACGGATCGGCCGCGCAATGCAATATGAAAGAACTTTACA
>JAITKU010000046.1 GCA_031278255.1 Eubacteriales Family XIII. Incertae Sedis bacterium
CTTCACCTTGCCGTCAAGCCATTCGCGGGCGGCGGCAATCGCATGGGCGGGTCGCCCGTCGCCGGGGCAATGCTTGGCGAACAGCGGCAGCATTTTCTGTTCCGCGTAATCGAGCGCCCAATTCGCAACCGTCGTCTTGCTCTGCGTCTCAATCAGGCGCATGAGGGCGACGGCGGACGGCGCGTTTATGTCGCCATAGGTCTTGCGTAGTTTCTTGGCCATACTTTTCGCCCTCCGTGTTAAACAGACAGGTCACATAACGCTATTGTGACTTTCACGTCTCTGTTTTTCCCCAAACAAATATATCATAAAACCGCGAATAATTCCACCGGGATTTTCAAATTTGGCTCCTCATTTCGGCATACCTGGCGGGTGACGCCGGCATTGTACCGCAGGAGTACGGGCCGCTGCGGTTCGCTGTGGAAAAAATACCGGCGTGCGGCTGTCGGTCGGAGATGAAATTATAAAATTCTACAGAGTGTGGGTGGTTGCGCCATCCGTGAAGCTGAAAGTCTCGATGACCTTCACGTCGATGCAGAACAACTTGAACACGGGATTGTCCGGCGAGCCGTATATCCCTTTGATACCGGGGTTCTCGTCAAGCGCACGGGCTTTCAGGGAAATGTCGTCAACAAAGACGACCTTGCCGTTCACGGATACAACCGGGTTGAAATCGGCGGGGTAAGTGCAAAACGACACATTGGGGTTTGCCCGCAACTGCTTGTAGACGGGCTTTTGGCTGCTCGTGCAAAAATAGACTTTATTCCCGTCGACAAACAGGAATTGGAACACCCTTGTCCCCACACCTTCACCGTCTTGCGTAGCAAGTACACCGTTCGGGTTGGCTTTCAAGACCGATTCGTAATCAAACATTGCTTTTGCCTCCTTTGAAATCAACAATTGACTGACCGCTTCTAAGGATATATTATTATGGCAAGGCTCAATAGTAAAGTAAGCACCTTAAAGTGCCGTAGTAACTTTTTAGAAACCATTGGCTGTTATCAGGAGGAAAGACGATGCTCAAACGATATGACTTCCCGGATTGCCCGGTGGAAACCGCGCTTATGTTGATGGGCGACAGATGGAAGATTCTGATTGTCCGGGAGTTGCTGACGGGGACAAGACGCTTCGGCGCGTTGAAGAAGTCGCTCGGCGGCATATCCCAAAAGGTACTGACGCAACACCTGCGCATTATGGAGGAAAACGGCCTCGTCCATCGTCAGGTTTTTGCGGAAGTGCCGCCCCGCGTGGAATACTCACTCACAGAATTGGGACGAAGCCTGAAACCGATCCATGACGCAATGTGGAAGTGGGGGGAGAAATTCAAGGCGAACTTAGAATTGTCTCGGAGGACGTGATTGTGAATCATACTTTTTCTTCGCCGACCCGCGAACAAATACCATCCGTATCAGAGTTGTCGGATGGGAGTCGGAAAACCGCATACAGAGGAATCATCGACGCCGATTGGCTCCGTTCAATTTTGGCTCCGTCCAAAATTGAATTTCATAGCTGAATTCCAACGTTTTTCATCTGCTGACAGCAAAATCGGCAACGATTTGGCAACATAAGATTTCTCCGTATAAAAAGACTTTACTGATTTTGAACCGTCAGTGAGGTCTTTTTTCATCGCCATTGAACGACGCCGCCCGGGCAGGAGCGGGCCTTTGTGGAGGGATTTTATGCGATAATGGCAAAAAATCATGCTATTTTGGTAATTTTAATGCAAAGATATATAATCATGTGTATAATTACAATCATAAACAGATTCATAGTTTATCGCCTTAATCGGGCAGTTGCCGTGGTCCGATATAAAGGGGCGCAATCGGAATAAACCGCTTGCGTCTACAATTTAATACCCATACCGGCCGACAGTCGCACACGATGCGGCTGTCGGTTTTTTCCGCCCCGGAAGCCGCAGCCTTATCGGGTTCTTTTTCGTAACATACCTACTGACGGCCAAATCACGGAGCGGGAACTCCTGACCCCGACGGGATTCGTATGCCGAATAACCGCTGCGTCCTTTTGTTTATCCGGGGCGAGCGCGGATTGAAGATTGCTACGAGAAGATACAGGCGGGCAAGCGGGAGAAGCTGTTTCATGAGGTCATATTCCGGATAGGCAACAAGGATGATATGGCGGTGGGAGCAAACGCGGACCGGATGCCCGCGTATCGCTCAAACAGGCACGCGCGGCGCAGGGCTTCACGGGCGGCACCCGTCAGGAGACGGAACAGAGCCGGTGGGTGTTGTCCGAAAAAGAACAGTTCGCCGCCATCGAGAAGCGGCTCGCCAAGGTCGAGCGGCAGGAGAATCTCGTCAACAATTATGTGAAAGACGGCCTGTTCACGGCGAAAACCATCGACCCGGTCGATACGCTGTTTCAAATTTGGCTCCGTCCAAATTTGAAATGGCATGGGCGAAAAAGAAGCAGATATCGTTTGATTTGGATACGGCGGCGCTCAAAACATACTGTCCGAGCGGCAATTGGCAGCACGCCGGGGCGAAAAAAACACCGTCGAAAGCTAAATCGCGCGAGCGCCCGGGGGATGCGGACGGCCGCCGTCCGCGCGGCTTCAGTTTAACGCCGCAGCGACTCGATGAGGGCCGGCAAGGCCGTGATGTCCTCTATAACCATATCCGCGCCCGCCTGCATATATCTGCGTTCCGTCTCTTCAAACGCGAGGCGCTTTTCGTCCGCGCGCATATCGTTCAACTCCGCTTCGCGCAGGCCGAGCATACAGGAGCCCTTAATCACGCCGACGCAAAGACAGCCCGCGTTCTTGCCCTCCTGCATATCGGCGGCCGTATCGCCGACTTTCAGCGCCTCGCCCGCCGACAGGATGCGCAGTTTTTCCAGATTGCGCCAGAGCATGTAGGGATAGGGCCTCCCGACGCCGCCGACCTCATCCGGGCAAACCAGACAGTCGGGCGCGTAGCCCGCCGCCGCCGCGGAGGCGGCCACGATCTCCATCATGGCGGTCGTGTAGCCCGTCGTGGAGCCGACGCGGATGTCCATTTCCCGTACGCGGGCGACGGTGTCCGTCACGCCGGGCAGGGGCGTTGTATGCGCGTTCAGCACGGCGAACAGCTCCGGCTCAAAGCGCGCGTATATCTCGTCCACGTCCCTGTCCGTCCAGGGATGTCCCTTGGTCTCGCGCCACAGCGCGGACAACCTCTCCCCCGTCAGCATGGTCTTTATGTGCGCGCGCTTTTGCATCCCCATCGGCGCGCGCGTTTCCTCGATCGTCGGCGTCAGTCCGAAAGCGGCAAAGGCCTTGCCGAAAGCCGCCACGGGCGCGAAGGACCCGAAGTCCACGGTCGTCCCCGCCCAGTCAAAAATAACCGCTTTGATCCTCTTCATGACTCTCTCCTTTCGATGCGGCGCACGGCAAAGGCGTAGGCAATCCTGACCGCGACGTTGATAAACAGGATCAACAGGCTCATCGCCGCCGCTTGGCTGATGTCGCCCGCCTCCTCCATATGCGTGATCGCAATCGACGCGATCTTGAATTTCGCGCCGTACAGGAACACCACCGCCGAAACAGTCACCATGGAATTCACGAAATAATACATGAATATCTCCAAAACGGCGGACAGCGACAGGGGCACGCTTACGCGCAGGAACAGCCTGAGGCGCGAGATATTCATGCTGTCCGAAACGCTCTCAAACTCCCGGTCGAGCCGCTTGAGCGATCCCGAGGCGGTGATGAAAGGCACGGCAAAATAGTGCAGTATATTGGACAAAACCAGTATCACAATCGTTCCGTATATGAAGTGCAGCGGATTCTCCCGCGCGTTGAAGAAGAAGATAAACGCGACGCCTATGACCATGCCGGGCAGGGCCAAGGGCAGCGTCGCCAGCAGTCTGCCGTATTTCCTGAGCGGCCCGAAGCCCTCTGTTTTTTCCATTATGTAGGCGTAAACAAAGACGAAAACCGTCCCGAACAGGGCCGTCGTCAGGCTCATCCGCAACGAGTTGAAATAGCTTCCCATCCCGCCCGCGGAGGCGTTGAAGCCGAAATGACGGAGGGTCGGCGCCATATTGTAGGGGTAATATTCGGTCAGCGCGCCCATGAACAGCACCGCGATCAGGAACAAGAAGCAAAGGCTCACGAGGGCGCAAAACGCGAAGAAGAGCGCGTCCCGCAAGCGGTTCTCCCTCACGACGAGCCGCGTTGTCTTGGTGTTTATCGTACTCGCGTTCCGGTTGCCCGCGATACGTCCCGCGGCGAAAGAGAGGACGGCGGGCAGCAGCAGGAGCGTCCCGACCACCGCGCCCATGTTCATGTCAAACTGCCCCGCGATCTGCTTGTAGATGTCCGTCGCCAGCACATTGTAGCCGCCGCCCAGCACCTTGGGCGCGCCGAAATCGGTGAACGCGAGCGTAAAGCATACGAAGAACACGTTGACAACCGTATACTTGATATCGGGCAGCGTGATGCCGAAGAACTTCCCCGGCGCGGAAACGCCCATGGAGTCGGCGGCCTCGTACAAGCGCCCGTCCGCGACCTCGAGCGCCACGACGAACATCAAAAACGCCTGCGGAAAGGTGTATATGATCTCCGACAGGATGATACCGAACCTGCCGTAGAGTTCCGTTTCGACGCCGAGGCCCGTGAGGATCCCCTGTCGTCCGAATATGTATACGAGGCCCAGCGCGTGTACAACCGTCGGCAGGAAGATGGGAATCAGCGCCGTATACCTGAAAAACGCCTTGCCCCGCATGTTCGTCCTCGTCAGGCCGTAGGCGTAGGCGAAGCCCAAAAGTACGCTGCATACGGTCGTCACAAGCGAAACGTCCGCGGTGTTGCGAACGGAGGTGCGCAGCGACGGGCTGTCGAAGTAATCCGCGTAGTTTTGCAGGCCCGCAAAATGCCCGTCCTTATCGAGAAACGCCTTGGAAAACAGCGAAAACAAGGGTCCTATCTGGATCAGTGTGAAAGCCGCGAGCAGACAGATCAGCAACACGAACTGCGCCTTGCTCGTATGGACAAAGATCGCCCCGCGTTTGCCCGGCACGGCTTACATCACCCGGGAGGCGGCCGGCGGATACTTGATCAAATGCTCTTCGGGCATTCTGAGATACAGCTTCGCGCTCCTACTGATGTCGATCCCGTCCGCCCGATCCGAGGCTATGTCCACGCAGATTTCGGTCTGTTTCGGCAAAACGCCGTAGATGCGCGTCATCGCGCCCTTGAACTCGAAGCCCTTGATTTCGGCCACCATGTCGCAACCCTCCCGGGTGCCCGCGATCTCGACGCGTTCCGGGCGGATCGCGCACATGCCCCCCTGCGCCGGATAGAAGTTCATGGCGCCGATGAAGCTTGCGACGAAAGGCGTGGCCGGCCTGTCATAGATCTCGCGCGGCCTCCCGATCTGTTCCACCGCGGCCCTGTTCATGACGATGATCTTATCCGCCATCGTCAGGGCTTCCTCTTGGTCGTGCGTGACCATGACGGTCGTGATACCGAGCGCGCGCTGGACGGCGCGGATTTCGCCGCGCAGCCGCAGGCGCACTTTCGCGTCGAGCGCGGAGAGCGGCTCGTCGAGAAGCAGATATGAAGGCGCGGGAGCAATGGCTCTCGCCAAGGCCGCGCGTTGTTGTTGCCCGCCCGAAAGCTGGCGCGGGTATTTGTTTCTGTGTTCGGAGAGGTCCACAGTCCGTAACACTTCATCCACCCGCGCCCGCATTTCTTCCCTTCCCAAGCCCCTTTTCCGACGAAGGCCGAAGAGGATGTTTTCGGCCACCGTCATATTGGGGAACAGCGCATAGGATTGAAACACAATCCCGAAATTGCGTTTGGCAGGGGGCAATGCGGTACAATCCCTGCCGTTTATATAAACGCTGCCGCAGTCCGCGGTTTCAAGACCCGCTACAATGCGCAGCAACGTGGTTTTGCCGCATCCGCTCGGACCCAAGACGCAGACCATCTCGCCCTTTTCGATGTCCGCATGGACGCCGTCCAGCACGGTCTGCTTGTCAAATCGCTTCGTGATATTCCGTATCTCCAAATAAGCCATGCTTGCCTCCGATGCGACCCAATGGGCCGCCGAGACGCTTTCGCGCCCCGGCGACCGGGCCGAATATCGTAACGCCGCGTCTAATTGCCCTTTATTCCGCGGCGGACTTGGAATCGTAGTTTGTTATCCACTTGTTCAGGATATCGTCCCTGTTGTTCGCAACCCACGTGAAATCGTTGTCGATGAGTTGCTCCACGGGATCGATCTCATAACCCTCGTAATTGCCGTCGCCGCCCGTCGCGATGATCGGGTAGTTCACCTTGTAGAGATCCATCGCCGCGTCGGATATGGCCCAATCGAGGAAGGTCGGCGCCGCGGGGTTGATCGAATCCTTCTTCATCAGGGCGTTCGCCTCCATATCCCAGCCGGAGCCTTCCGCGGGGAATACGACCTCGACCGGCGCGCCGTTCGCCTTTTGGCTGATGCCGGCGTAGCCGAAGCTCACGCCCACGACGCACTCACCGGCCGCCGCCATCTTCGCGGGCTTCGAGCCGGAATGCACATATTGGTTAACATTTTCATGCAATTTTGTTAGATAGTCCCATCCGGCATCCGTGTCCCGGCCCCGAAGCTGCAGCACGCCCGCCACCGTGAGGAAGCCCGTACCCGAGGAATTCGGGTTTGACATCACGATGTGATCTTTCAGCTCCGGACGAAGCAAATCTTCGTAGGAGACGATATCCGAAACGGACAGGCCCAGCTTTTCGAGTTCTGTCGTGTTTACGATAAAGGCGGTTTCCCACGCGTCTATGCCCACCCAAGTCGGCACGGGCTTGTTCGATTTGAATTCCGGCAGAATCCGCTCCACGCCCTCCGGCGCGTAGGCTTCCAGCATTCCCTGATCGTCGAGGATCATCATGGAGGAAGCGGCGGTCCCCCAGACGGCGTCCGCCTGCGGATTGTCTTTCTCGGCCAGGAGCCGCGCCGTGATCACGCCCGTGGATTCGCGCACGATGTTCACGGTGATATCGGGGTATTCCGCGTTGAACACCGCGAGATATTCCGTCACCTGCTCGTCCTCGAGCGCCGTGTACACGGTGATCTCGCCGCTGTTCGACTTCAAGGCGGCGTCCGCGCTTTCCCCTTGCGCCGCCGCGCCCGTCGTTTCGCCGGCCGCGTTTTCCTCTCCGTTCGGTTCCTGCGCGTTTCCGGTCGCACAGGCCGACAGAGCAAGGCCCGTCAACGCCGTCAGAAAGACCGCGATACAAATTTTAAAAATGCGTTTCTTCTTCATTCTCGACTCCGTTCTGCCGCATTGTTGCGGTCCAAACGCCGCTTTGGGCGGCATGTGTGCTGCGGCGTCGGCGATCCGTGCCGCCGCCGGTCTCTCGGGATTCCTCCCCGTTTCACCGATTACGGAATCCAGTATAATGGCCCTCTGTTAGGTTCAGATGGGCTTCTTGTAAATTATATTCAAAGTTTGGGCGGTCACAGAAGGTTTAGCGTTCGCAGCGCGTTGTACAATATCACGCAGGCCTGTGCCCGCGTCGCCGTCGCCTTGGGCGCGAAGGTCCCGTCGCCCATGCCGTTTACCACGCCCGCGCCGTAGAGCCGTTCGATGGAAGCCTTGGCGTAGGCCGAGGCGGCGTCCCCGTCCGTCAGGTCGAAAGCGCGTATCTCCGTGAGCGCGATGCCCTTTGCGGTCAGCGCCCTATCGATGACCGTCGCCATCTGCTCGCGCGTGATCCTGTCGTCCGGGCCGAAGCGCCCGTCGCCGTAGCCCGTCAGTATGCCGGCGGAGGCGAGCGTCGTCACGTCCTCAAAGTACCACGCGCCCTCGGCCACGTCCGCGAACACGGCGGGTTCCGTTCCCCGCCCGATGTCCAGCGCCTGTGCCGCAAAGCGCGCGAACTGCGCGCGCGTGACCTCCGCGTTCGGCGCGAAGAGTCCGTCTCCCATGCCGAGGATGCCCTTGTTGTCCGCCATGTACTCGATGGCCTCCCGCGCCCATTCCGCCTGCGTGAGGTCGGAGAAGCGGGCGCCCGTCGCCCAAAGGGGCGTTTCGTCCTCGCCTATGACAAAGCCCTCGTCCTCGGCGGCCGTGCCGGCGACGCTTCCGCCGCCTCCGCCCGTGCCGGGCGTGGTCGGCGTGGTCGGCGTTTCGTCCGCGGCCGCCGGTCGCTTGATCGTCACCGTCCCCGCCGCGCCGCGCACGTCGCGCGCCACCTTGCCCGACGCGTTCATGGTGTAGACCGTGCAGGCGGTCAGCGTGACCGTGTTGTCGGCGTCGCCCGTGTACTCGAACACGAGATATCCCACGTCAAAGCCGCCCGTGCCTCCGTATTCGTTGGCGTCGTCGTTTGAGGAGAAACCGACCCAGGTCACGCCGTCGCGCTCCCCGTC
>JAITKU010000062.1 GCA_031278255.1 Eubacteriales Family XIII. Incertae Sedis bacterium
CCCCCGCGGTCGCCCCCCTCCGGGCCGAGGTCTATGACGTGGTCGGCGCGCTTGATCACATCCAGATTGTGTTCGATAACGATAACCGTGTTGCCGCCGTCCACCAGCTTGTCCAATACGGAGATCAGCTTGGCGACATCCGCGAAGTGCAGGCCCGTGGTCGGCTCGTCGAGGATGTATACCGTCTTGCCCGTGCTGCGCTTCGAGAGTTCGGAGGCCAGCTTGACGCGCTGCGCTTCCCCGCCGGAAAGCTGCGGGGAGGGCTGGCCGAGTTTGATGTAGCCGAGGCCGACCTCGTTGAGCGTTTCGAGCTGCCGCACGATCATCGGGATGTTCTTGAAGAAGTCGAGCGCCTCGCTCACGTTCATATCGAGTACGTCGAAAATGCTCTTCCCCTTGTATTTGACCTCCAGCGTTTCCCTGTTGTAGCGCTTGCTCTTGCAGACCTCGCAGGGGACGTATACATCGGGCAGGAAGTGCATTTCGATCTTGATGATACCGTCGCCGCCGCAGGCTTCACAGCGGCCGCCCTTGACATTGAAGCTGAAACGCCCCTTGTCGTAGCCGCGCACCTTTGCCTCCGGCATTCTCGAAAACAGTTCCCGTATGGGCGTGAACACCCCCGTGTAGGTTGCCGGGTTCGAGCGCGGCGTGCGGCCGATCGGCGATTGGTCTATCGCGATCACCTTGTCCGTATGCTCGACGCCTTGGATATCCTTGTGCTTGCCCGCCTTGGCCCGCGCGCGGTTTACGTCGTGGGCGAGCGCCTTGTACAATATCTCGTTGACGAGGCTGCTCTTGCCGGAACCGGATACGCCCGTGACGCAGATGAAACATCCGAGCGGGAATCGCACGTCTATGCCTTTCAGATTGTTTTCGGCGGCGCCGAGGACCGTGAGGGCCGTGCCGTTGCCGGGCCTTCTGCTCTGCGGCACCTCGATTTGCTCCTTGCCCGACAGGTAGCGGCCCGTTATCGAAGCCGCGCTCGCCTTGATATCCTCCGCCGTGCCCTCCGCGACGAGTTCCCCGCCGTGTATGCCCGCGCCGGGGCCGATGTCTATGATGTGATCCGCCGCGTACATCGTTTCCTCATCGTGTTCGACGATGATCAGCGTGTTGCCGAGGTCCGTGAGCTGCCGCAGGGTTGAGAGCAACCGCGCGTTGTCCCGCTGGTGCAGACCGATACTGGGTTCGTCCAGAATGTACAGCACGCCCACAAGCCCCGAGCCGATCTGCGTCGCCAGCCTTATGCGCTGCGATTCTCCGCCGGAGAGCGTACCCGCGGTGCGCGAGAGGTTCAGATAATCGAGACCGACGTTGATCAGAAACTGCAGGCGCGCCCGTATCTCCTTTCGGATCTGCCACGCGATGGCTTCTTCTTTCTCGTTGAGTCGCAAACCGTCTATGAAAGCCAGACTTTCGCGGATCGATTTGTCCGACAGCGCGGCGATACTCTCGCCGCCGACCGTGACGGCCAGCACCTCCGGCTTCAGGCGCTTGCCCCCGCAGGTTTCGCAGGGTATGAGGCTCATATATTGTTCCATCTTCTCCTTGACGTATTCCGAGGAGGTTTCGCGGTAACGCCGTTCCAGATTCGGGATAACGCCCTCAAAGGGATGGTTCATGTGGGATTTCGCGCCCGTGTTTCTGCTCGTGTAGACGTATTGCAGGCGCCGCTTCCCCGTGCCGTACAGGAGTTCATCGCGAAAGTTTTCCGGCAGTTCCCGGAAAGGCAGCCGCAGGTCCGCCCCGTGTTCCTCGGCGAGCGCCTCGATCATCTGCCTGTAGAAGCCGCTGAATTCCATGGATGAGAATATATTGCCGAGCGCGCCGCCCGGTATGCTCAACTGCCTCTCCGTGATGATGAGGTCGGGATCGATATGTTGGATGAAGCCGAGTCCGTTGCACACGGGGCAGGCGCCGTAGGGATTGTTGAAAGAGAACATGCGCGGTTCCAACTCCGCGATACCCGCGCCGTGTTCGGGGCAGGCCAGCTTCGTACTCAGTATGCGTTCCTCCGCGCCTTTCCCGTCTTTGCGTTCGATCAACGCCATCACGAGGCCGTCGCTGCTGTGCGCCAGCGTCAACTCGATCGATTCCGCGAGTCTGCCCTCGATGCCGGGCCGCACGACCAGACGGTCCGTCACGATCTCAATGCTGTGCTTGAAATTCTTTTCGAGTTTGATTTCTTCCCCGTCGAGTTCCCGTATCTCGCCGTCCGCGCGTACACGCGTAAAACCCTCCTTGCGGATGCGCTCCAGCACCTTCTCATGCTCGCCCTTTCGCTGCCGTATGACCGGCGCCAGAAGCGTCAGTCGCGTTCCCTCCGGCAGTTCGAGCAGGTTGTCCGCCATGCGGTCCACGCTCTGGCCCGTGATCTCGCGACCGCAGACGGGGCAGTGGGGTATGCCGATACGCGCGTACATGAGCCGCAGGTAGTCGTGAATCTCCGTCACGGTTCCGACCGTGGAACGCGGGTTGTGGCTCGTCGTCTTTTGGTCTATGGAGATGGCGGGGGACAGCCCCTCGATGGACTCAACATCGGGCTTGTCCATCTGTCCGAGGAATTGCCGCGCGTAGGAGGAAAGGCTCTCCACGTAGCGCCTCTGCCCCTCCGCGTATATGGTGTCGAAAGCGAGGGAGGATTTGCCCGAACCGCTGAGTCCGGTCAGCACGACCATCTTGTCCCGCGGTATCCGCACGTCTATGTTTTTCAGATTGTGTTCGTTCGCTCCCTTGATGATCAGGTCCCTTGTCATTGCTTACCTCTTGTCCGCCGATATACATCCGTAACGCCTTGCCGGGAAAAGCCGGGAAACAGTCCGCGGCTTTCGGCGATCTCCTACAGGATACCGGAACGTATGTTCTTTTGCAAGCGTTAATATCAACTTGATTGCATTTTGCCGGCGGAGCGGTAACTACTCAAACCCCACGCAATTTTTGTCCATCTCGGAACCTGCCGGCCCATATTGGCTTCCTCACGTAACTTTGTGTACGCTCCTGGAGCCAAATAGTCCGGCAGAACCCGATACGGAGCAAAACTATCGCGGCGTTTGAGTAGTTTTGATTGAACCTTTGAGCAGTAACGCGGAGCGGATGTACAAAATCCCCCGCCTCTCAGAGCGCCGTTCCGTTTTTCGGTATAAACAGGCAAGATACGTCAACGCCCTCGAGTGCAAGCAGGCGAAGCTTTGTCCCGATACCGCCCGCGTAACCGGTCAGGCTTCCGTTCGCGCCCACAACCCTGTGGCAGGGGATGATGATGCTGATGGGGTTATGCCCGACGGCCCCGCCGACCGCCTGCGCGGACATGCCCGTCCTGCCCGGCTTCTCCGCCTGCGCCCGCGCGATATCGCCGTAGGTGCGAACCTCGCCGTAGGGAATGGCGCGGAGGATTCGCCATACCGCCTGCCGGAACGCGCTGCCGAAAGGGTCCAGCGGCAACGCGGAGACAGACGGCTTCTTCCCCGCAAAATATCCGTCAAGCCAGTTTCTCGTTTCGCGGAACACGGGCGTGTCCGCCGTTTCCGTCGCCTCCTTTGGCAGGGTATCGCCATAGTATTTTTGCCCGTCAATCCACAGGCCGATCAGGTTTTCGTCGCTGCCCGCGAGCGTAAGCGCGCCGATCGGCGACCGGTAAGATGTTCTGTAATACATTTTCCTCC
>JAITKU010000077.1 GCA_031278255.1 Eubacteriales Family XIII. Incertae Sedis bacterium
CGCAAGGCGTAAGAAGCGGATGTTTGTCTTTGGCGCGCTCGTTTGCATTGAATGCCGTTCGTGTTTGTGGCCACATAGACGCGGGCGGCTTTTTGTTTTGCTTTCTTTTTTGGCCGCAAACGCGCGCTCATGGCGGGCGGCATTCCGTTTTGAGAATGGGAGGGTAAGACTATGTTCAAAAGAAAAGCAATCGGGATCGGTTTTTCGCAGGCCGGGCCGCGCGGCGGGCTCTTGGCCCTGCTGCCGGCGGTGCTGATCGCGCTGGCGTTCTCGCCGGCTTTCGCAATTTCGGCTTGGGGGGATACCGATATTACGGACCGATTCACCGATCCGAATTTCAAGGCGGCGGTGTATGAGACGATCGGCAAATCCGCGCCCGCGTTGATTCTGGATAGCGACGTGTCCGGGATTACAAGTCTTGATGTGTCCGACAGAGGCATTCAAAGCCTTGCGGGGATAGAGTATTTTACTGCGTTGGAACTCTTTCGGTGCTACTATAATCAACTGACGGCACTGGATGTGCGCAATAACACCGCGTTGATGTACCTTTATTGCGACAACAATCAGCTGACGGCGCTGGATGTGCGCAATAATACCGCGTTGAAAGGCCTTTCGTGCCACGACAATCAACTGACTGCGTTGGACGTGAACAATAACACCGCGCTGATACGGCTTTGGTGCGATAACAATCAACTGACAACGCTGGATGTGCGCAATAACACTGCGTTGGAAGCCCTTGAGTGCGACGGCAATCAACTGACAGAGCTGGATGTGCGCAATAATACCGCGTTGGAATACCTTTATTGCTACGGCAATCAACTGACAGAACTGGATGTGAGCAATAACACCGCGCTGACATGGCTTTATTGCTACGACAACCAACTGACGGCACTGGATGTGAGCGGTTTGACCGCGTTGGCATATCTGGATTGCCGCGAGAATTACCTGACGGGCGTCGTCGGATATGCCAATCCGCCGACGACAAGCTTTTCTTTCTCTCCACAGAAAGATCCTTCCACCGCGCCGCCCGTCCCCCTAAAGTCCATCTCCCTGGATCACGCGTCCGCGACGCTGACGACGGGCGCGAGCCTTAAGTTGAACGTAAGCTACAATCCCGCAAACGCCACGGACGACAGGACGGTCACATGGGCAAGCTCCGATCCGGGCGTGGCGGCCGTAGACGCGCAGGGCCTCGTGACGGCGAGTCTCACGGTCACGGGTTCCGCCGTCATCACGGCGTGGGTCGGCGGCTTTACGGCCTCCTGTACCGTTACCGTAGTCGAGCCAAGCACCGCCCCGCCGTCCGGCGGCGATCCGTCCGGCAGCGGTCCGAGCGGCGGCGGGGTCGTACCGGCCGCGCCCGCGGCCGAGGAAGAGAAGCAGGAGGAAGCGCAGACGCCCGCGGACGCGGCGAGCGCGGAACCCATCGCGGCCCTGCGCGACGTTTCGGCTTCCGATTGGTACTACGAGAACGTGAAATTCGTCGTTGACAGCGGACTCTTTAGGGGCGTGTCCGAAACCGCGTTCGCGCCGGACGCGCAGATGACGCGCGCCATGCTCGCGACGGTGCTGCACAGGCTCGCGGTCGAACCCGCGGCGCCGGGCGGCGTGGGCTTCGCCGACGTACCGGCCGGAAAGTGGTTCACGGATGCCGTGGCCTGGGCGAGCGCGAACGGCATCGTCGGCGGCTACAGCGAGAGCGTGTTCGGCGCGGACGACGCCGTGACGCGCGAACAGATCGCCGTGCTGCTCTACCGCTACGCCAATCTGATGGGCATGGACACATCGGCGGCGGCCGATCTCTCGGCCTACGCAGACGCGGACGCGATCTCCGAATGGGCGCGTGAAGCCATGGCTTGGGCCAACGCGACGGGCCTGATCACGGGTCGAGGCGCCGATACGCTCGCCCCCGCGGACACGGCCACGCGCGCCGAGGTCGCGACCGTGCTGCACCGCTTTGCCCGCGCGACGCAGACGCAGTAAGCGTCCGCGCAAAAAACCGCCGGAGCTTTGATTTTCAAGATTCCGGCGGTTTTTTGGTTTTCAAATTCGGCTCCGTCCAACATTCGGCTTCGCCTCATTCCTCCGTTCGCTGTCGCTCTCTTCGCCGTCCCATTTTCCGGGCCATGCCAAAGCATGGGGAAAATGGGCAATCCCCCACCGGCGCCTACGGTTGCGGGGGCGGCGGGGGATTGCAAGCCTACGCCGGCTGTATGAAGCGCCGGTCCCGGCCTTTCGGCAGGGGATTGGGCGGCATCGTTCAAGTCGTATCCGCGTCCTATTGATCCCGCGTTCTTTTTCCGTGGCCAAAAGATGAGCGGCCTTGCCGCGAGGCGGTTTGCGGACAGGCGCGGTCAAGACGCCTGTTCTGTTGCTTCGGCCGCGGCCCTTTTTCCCGTTTCGTAGGCCCGTTCCAAGTCCTTTGGGAAGCGCTCCGCGCGGCCTCGTTTCTTCGCTTCGACATCGAACATCGCGGCGTCGTACCTTGCGTAATCGTCGAATTGCAGGGTGTCGTTGGCTTCTATAATCTCCGTCGGGCCGAAAAATCGGGACATTGTTGCGACGATACCCTTGTTCAAAGACGTGTGGAAACCCTCCGCGGGCGCGTTCGTCGTAAGGATGACTTTCACGGGGATTCTGCGCTCGTAACGCGTGAAGTGCGCCGGATCGTACGCCAAACCGCCGAACCACAGCCGTTCGAGCAGGGCGCGCATACCGGCCGTGACATCGCCGAAGTACACGGGCGAGCCGAGGATCAGCGCATCGGCGGCAAGAATATCGTCAAGAACGGGCTTTAACGCGTCGTTATAGGAACAACGCCCATGCGTCGGCGCGCCGAGAAGCAGACAGGCAAAGCAACTCACGCAGCCCTTGAAAGAAAAATCGCGAAGATGGTACAGCTTTGTTTCCGCGCCCGCGTCCGCAGCGCCGCGCAAGGCGTGTTCGACCATTTGCGCGGTATTCCATTCCCGTCGCGGACTGCCGTTAATGCCGATAACTCTCATAAGACGCTCCTCCTTTTCTCCTCTGTTCCGTAAAAAGACGTCCGCGGACCGCTTTGCAAGCCGGAAGCCCGGCCGACGGCCAAAGACGCCGCCTAAAACAACGCCAAACGCATAACCTCGGGAAAGCAACTCTCGTTGTACTGCGGGCAACCGAAGCATTCAAAGAACATCGGCGCGCCCGCGCGCGGAACGGTGACAAAGCCCTGTTTGCGGAAGAATTCGGGTGCCCGCGCGACGAGGAAGAGTTCGCGGCCGCCGCGGGCTTTCGCCTCGTTCACGGCAAGTTCCAGCAGTTTCTTCCCCAGTTTGTGCGCGCGGTATTCCGGCTCCACGGCTATACCGTCGATGATAAACGCGCCCTCGCGCAGCGCCAGCACGCAGCCGCCGACGCGCCGTCCGTAGGACGCGGGGGAGGCGCTTTTGCCCGACGCGTCCGCGTTCACGCGCAATTCCAGAGCCTCCCAGCATTTAACGAGGTCCGTCGGAACCGCTTCATCCGCCGAAAACTCCAGTCCGTTCCGAATGAACATCGCGACGAGCGCGTCGTAGGCTTCCGTTTCAAAGATCGCCACCACCTCGGGCAACGCTTTTGTCTCGCAAGGGCCGTCTCGCTTCTCGCCGGTCGTATCTACCATATTGAAGCCTCCATATCGTCCCTGCGCGTATTCACGCGCAGCCTTTTGTGCAATATCGATATCTCGACGGGCAGCAGATTGCCCGTTTCTCCGTCCATATCCGTCGCGATCTCCTGTTCCGACTCGATACGCAGAGCGGCGGTCTTGAAAGAGATCACGTTCCGGTTGACGGGATGTTGTCCGGTCATAACGGCGATCAAAAGCGGCGCGAGTTCCATGATGGGCATTTCCCGGAAGATGATCACGTCCAAAAGCCCGTCGTTCATCACGGCATCCGGCGCGAGCCGCCTGAAGCCGCCCGCCGAACGGCCGTTCATGACGAGCATAAAGTAGATGTTCGCCTCCAGATTGAACGCTTCGCAAGTGATCCGCACGGGTACGGGGCGCAGGTTCGGGAGTTCGCTGAAACCCTTGAGATAATAGGAAATCACACCCAAGGTATTCTTCAGATTCGGGTCCGTCTTTTGGCTTATATCGGCGAGCATACCCATGGCGAGTACGTTGACGAAACAGCGTCCGCCCGCGACGCCGACATCGACCTCGGTGTATTTTTCCCCGAGCGCGATTTCTATCATATCGTCCAGCTTGTTCGGCAGATCCAAGTAAGACGCGAAATCGTTGGCCGTGCCCGCCGGGAATATCGCGAGCGGCAGGTCGATCTCATGCTTGATCATGGCGTTGACCATCGAGTGGATGGTGCCGTCCCCGCCGGCGGCGATGCATTTGCGGTATTCGCCAAAACGCATATGCCCGAGTACGGCGTCAAGCCGATTCTCGCTGCGGTCCGCGCGGACCGGAATGATGAGCATCCCCTTTTTCTGAAAACGCTCTATGATGGTGTCGAGATTGCTTTTGAACACGCCGTTCCCCGCGTAGGGGTTATAGAACAGCAGAACCTTGGCCTGTTTTTTCATATAAGGTCTCCCTGACCGCCCCGAGCAGATACAGCGAACCCGATACGATGAGTACATCGAAATCCCCCCGGCGGCGCCAGGCTTCCTCTATCGCGCGCATGGGATCGGCGACGGCGGTGCAGGGCTTTCCCGTCCGCTCGATTTCGCTGCGGAGTTCTTCGGCCGAAAGCCGGCGCTCGTTGTCCGGCTCGGTTGCGATGTACGCGTCCGCAACGCGGTCAAAATGCGCGATCATCGGGGACAGCACTTTTTCCCGCAGCACGCCCGTGATGAGCAGGATCCGTTTGTCCGGAAACAGCGCGCGCGCGGTTTCCGCCATGGCCGCGGCGCCGGCCGGATTGTGCGCGCCGTCGAGAACGACGGTCGGCTCGCCCGGAAGCACCTCGAAGCGGCCCGGCTGTTTGGCCTCCGCGAGTCCTTTGCGCAGCAGGGCGCCGTCGGTTGTAAGCAAGGCTTTTTCGCGCAACAGTTCGATCGCGCACAGCGCGCATATCGCGTTTTCCACTTGATGCATACCGGGCATGGATATGCGGATATCGCTGTAAGCCTTGCCTAAGATATTCGCGCTGAAGCTGTATCCGCGCGTGGATTTTTGCACGTCGCGCGGCTTTATCCTGCCCGCGTCGATCAGGGGGGCGCGCCTTTCGTACGCCACGCCCGCTATGACCTTGGCCGCCTCCCTGTCCGCCGCGTTTATGATCACGGGACAGCCGGGTTTGATAATACCGGCCTTTTCGCGCGCGATCTCGGGCAGCGTGCTGCCGAGCCTGTCGGTGTGGTCGAGCGATATGGAACTTATGACGCAGACCGCAGGCCGCTTGACAACGTTCGTGGAATCGCCCCTGCCGCCGAGTCCGACCTCCAGCACAAGGAATTCCGTTTCTTTCTTGGAAAAATACAGAAAGGCGACGGCCGTCAGCACCTCGAATTCCGTCGGGGAGTCAAGGCCGTCGGCCAACATCCTGTCGATCTGCGTCATGACCGCGCGCGTGCATTCCGCAAGTTCTTCTTCCGTAATGCATCGCCCGTCGAACTCGATGCGCTCAAAGAAATCGACAACGAAAGGCGAGGTGTAAAGCCCCGCTTTGCGGCCGTGCCGCAGCAGCACGGAATAGATGTAGCGGCAGACGGAACCCTTGCCGTTCGTGCCCGCCACGTGGATGATCCGCATACGGTCCTGCGGATTCCCGAGCAGGGCCAGCAAGGTGCCGATGCGCTCAAGCCCGAGCCTGCTGCCGAAGCGTTCAAAGCTGTGTATCAGCTCGATGGGGTTCTTGTTTTCCGTCATGAAAGCTTCTTCTCCAAGGCGGCGAGGCGCGCGGCGAGCTTCAAGGCCGTTTCCTCGCAGACCGCGAGCCTTTCCCGCTCCGCGTTTACAAGCCGGGCGGGGGCCTTGTCCGTAAAGCCCGGGTTCGCGAGTTTCGCGCTTATGCGCGCTATGTCGCCCGCGACGCGGGTCCTTTCTTTGCTCAGCCGGTCGAATTCCGCCTTGTAATCGAGCAGTTCGTCCAAGGGGATGAATATCTCCGCTCCGCTCGTTACGGCGGAGGCGCTTTCCGCTGGGACGCCCGTCTTGTCCGTCGCGTAATCGATCGCGGCGAGGCCCGCCGTTTTTTTCAGATGGCGTTCCTCCCGCCGCAGGGCTTCGAGGGTCTCGGGCGCGGCCACGATCACGGCGTTCAGGAGTTTTGCGGGCGCGGCGGAAGCCTCGGCCCGGATGTTCCGTATGCTTCGTATGAGTTCCTTGGCCTGTTCTATGCGCGCGGCGGCCGGGAGAAGGTCCTCGGGCGGCGGCGCCGCTTCGGGCCAAGCGGCGCTTATGAGCAGCGGGCGCGCCAAAACCCCGTCCCGCGCGGACGGCGGCGCGTCTGCTTCGTTCGCGTCGGCTTCGGGCGGCAGGAAGCCCCAAATCTCCTCCGTGATGAAAGGCATAAAGGGATGCAGCAGTTTCAATATGTCGCGCAGCACCTTGACGAGTACGGATATCGCCCGCGCTTTTTCGGCCGCATCGTCTCCGTAAAGACGTTCCTTGACGAGTTCTATGTACCAGTCGCAGTAGTCGTTCCAGATAAGTTCGTATATCTTCTGCGCGGCCGTGGACAACTCGAAGTGTTCCATATTGCGCGTGATTTCGGCGGCGGACTCCGCCGTCTTGCGCAGTATCCATTGGTCCTCGTCGGGAAGCGCCGCGCGCGCGCCGTCCCGCGGGACGCCCCGCACGGGCAGGAGGACGCCGTTCGCCTCCGGCAGATTCATGATCACAAAGCGCGAGGCATTCCACAGCTTATTCGCGAAATTGCGCGCGCTCTCTATCTTTTCCGTCTGAAAGCGCATGTCGCTGCCCGCGGAAACCCCCGAAATCAGCGCGAAACGCAGGGCGTCCGCGCCGTAACGCTCGATGATCTCAAGCGGATCGACGCCGTTTCCGAGGGATTTGCTCATCTTGCGCCCCTCGCCGTCGCGCACGAGGCCGTGTACATAAACGTGCCGGAAAGGGAGTTCCCCCATGACCTCCAAACCGGAAAACACCATGCGCACAACCCAGAAGAATATGATATCGTAACCCGTTACGAGAACGCTTGTCGGATAGAAATACGCGAGGTCCTCCGTCTTTTCCGGCCAGCCCAGCGTCGAAAAAGGCCACAGGGCGGAACTGAACCACGTGTCGAGTACGTCCTCATCCTGTCTGAGTTCGTTCGAGCCGCATTCCGTACAGACGTGCGGGGTCTCGGCGGCGACGATGATCTTGCCGCAGGCGTCGCAGTGCCAGGCGGGTATCCTGTGGCCCCACCAGAGTTGTCTGGAAACGCACCAATCGCGCAGTTCCGCGAGCCAATGCAGGTAGACTTTCTCGAAATGCTCCGGCACATGCGTCAGGCGGCCCGTTTTCGCGGCCTCGATCGCGGGCTGCGCCAAGGCCTCCATGCGGACGAACCACTGATCCGAAAGCAGGGGTTCTATAACCGTTTCGCAGCGATAGCACCTGCCGATGGGTATGACTTTCTCTTCGGTTTTCACGAGGAAGCCCGCTTCCGTGAGTTCTTCCACCCACGCTTTTCTGCAGGCGAAGCGATCCATGCCCGCGTATTTTTCGGCCAAACCCGTCATGGCCGCGTTTTCGTCTATGCAGGAGGGCTTGTCGAGGCCATGCCGTTCGCCCACCTCAAAATCGTTCGGATCGTGGGCCGGCGTGATCTTGACGGCGCCCGTGCCCTTTTCGGGGTCGGGATAGGAATCGGCGATGATCGGTATCCGCCTGCCTGTGAGCGGGATGAACACCTGCGTGCCCACGAGGGCGCTGTAGCGCGCGTCGTCGGGATGCACGGCGATCGCCACGTCCGCAAACATCGTTTCCGGTCTCGAAGTGGCGACGACAATGCCCGCGCCGCCGTCCGCGCCCGGATAGCGGAAATACCAGTAGGTCCCGTTTTTGTCCTCATGCTCCACCTCCGCGTCGGACAGGGAGGTACCGCAACGCGGACACCGGTTGATCAGCCTGTTGCCCCGATAGATCAGGCCCTTTTCGTACAGCCGGACGAAATACGCGCGCACGGCGCGGCTGCAGCCCTCGTCCATCGTGAAGCGTTCCCGCTCCCAGTCGCACGAATTCCCGAGCTTGCGCATTTGCTCCGTGATCTTGCCGCCGTAAACGCGCTTCCATTCCCAAGCCCGCTTCAGGAATTCCGCGCGGCCGAGTTCGTGTTTGCTCTTGCCCTCCGCCGCCAGAATGTCCTCCGCGACTTTCACCTCGGTCGCGATGCTGGCGTGATCGGTCCCCGGGAGCCACAGCGCGCAAAAGCCCTGCATACGCCGCCACCGTATCAACACGTCCTGCAGGGTCTGATCGAGCGCGTGCCCCATGTGCAACTGCCCCGTGATGTTCGGCGGCGGCATCACGATGGCAAAGGGCTTCTTCGCGCGGTCGATCGCGGCGTGAAAGGCGCCGCTCTTCTCCCACGCGGCGTATATCCGTTCCTCAAATGCCTTTGGGTCATAGTTCTTTGCAAGATTCGCGCTTTGTTTCATAATGAACGCAATTCCTCCGATTCAATTTTGGCTCCGTCCAAAATTGAAGCGCCAAAGGCGCACTTCAATTGTTGAACGGATGTTTTGAGGGGACAAGGGCTTCTGCGCTCCTACGTGTGCCCGGAGCGAAGCGAACGAGTATCCCCGTTTGCGCCTTTTGCAAACGGTTGGAAGGAGCCACTCGACAACTCCCCCGCTTTGGCGGGTTAGGAGTTTACCGTCCCCGCCGCCCCTCAAAACATAGGCGTCAGTGGGGGATTGCTCATTTTCCCCATGCTTTGGCATGGCCCGGAAAATGGGACAGCGAAGCGAACGCAGTGAACGGAGGAGTGAGGCGAAGCCGAACGTTGCACCCGTCACTGACAGCTTGGAAAGTTGAAACCCGCTGCCTGTAGAGGCGGGGACTGACGCCGTCGTTCAAAGCAAATCAGCGAAAGGAGAAGTTTGAAACATGCTTCTGCGCAAACGAAAGAAAACAATCCCCGCGCCGCAAGGGGCCTTTCCGGGCAAAAGCGGCGAAACCCCGCCGTCCGGCGCAAGGCCGAAAAGCCTCTCGCTTTTCCGTTTGCCCTTTGCGAAAAAGGACGACGACGCGGACGGGCTTGTCCTCGACTCCGGCGCGACCGCGCTCTCGGACGTGCTGTCCCCCGCGTCGGCTGATTTCACGGGGCGGGAATACGTCGTCGTCGACGGCGTGTTTCACGCCTGTCTGTACATCACGGGCTACGGATACCGGACGACCGTCGAGGGGGCTTGGCTCTCGCCGCTCGTCCTTGCGGGGGAAGGCATATCGCTGAACTTCGTCATAAAGCGGCAACCGAGGGAAAAGATCCTGTCCAAGATATCGCAGACGACCATGATCAACCGCTCCCGTATGCGGGACGTGGGCGACACGCGCGCGGATTTTGAGGAACTCGACGGCGCGATCGCCGCAGGGCTTTACCTGAAGGAGGGCATGAACAGACACGGCGAGGACTTTTATTACATGCACACGATTGTCGAGGTGACGGCGGACGACGCGGAAACGCTGAAGCGGCGCGTATCAAACGTCGAAACCCTGTGCGTGTCCCTCGACATGCTCGCCAAACGTTGCGACTTCAAGCACGAACAGGGGTTTTTGTCCTGCCTTCCGCTCGCGTATCTCGATCCCGACATCGAGCGGAAGTCGCGGCGCAACGCGCTGACGACGGGCGTCGCCGCCGCGTTTCCCTTCGCCTCCTTCGAGCTTTGCGACCGGGAGGGGATCTTCCTCGGGAGGAACAGACACAACAATTCGGCCTGCATGATCGACCTGTTCGACCGCGCGAAGTACAGCAACGGCAACGTCGCGTGCTTCGGCGTGACGGGCGCGGGCAAGACCTTCGCGCTTCAGGTGATCGCGGGCAGGCTCAGGCAGCAGGGAAAGCGCGTGTTCGTCATCGCGCCGTCAAAGGGCTACGAATACCGCTCTTACTGCGAGATAGTCGGAGGCGTGTACGTCAAGTGGGCGCCGTCCTCGCGCGATTCCCTCAACATCATGGAAATCCGCAGGAAAACGCTCGACGCCGATTCCGAAGCGCGCGGCATCGCGGAGAGCGATTCGCTTCTCGCAAACCGGATATCGAAGCTCACGGCCTCCTTCGCCCTGCTCAAGAAAAACCTCACGGAGGAGGACAGAAACTATCTCGACGAATCGCTTGTGGAATGCTACGGGCGATTCGGCATCACCTTCGACAACGAAACGCTTACGGACGAAACGGGGAAAGCGAGGCCCGCGCCGACGATCGCGGATTGGTACGGCGTCCTCTCGGAGAAGGGAGAAACGAAACATCTCGCCGTGCCGCTTCTGCGCTTCGTGACGGGCTCCGCGGCCGGCATGGTAAAGGAAACGAACGTACAAGGGGATGCGATGTATTACGTGTTCAACGTGTCCGAGGTTCCGGAGGACTTGCGGGAATTCGTCACCTACTGCGCCTTTGACTTCTGCATGGGCGCCGCGACGGAATCCGTATTGACCGAGGACGTGCTGATCATAGACGAGGCGTGGATCCTCATCGGCGCGCGTTCCACGCCCGAGATCGCCGGCATGGTACTCGAACTCGCCAAGACGATCAGGGGATATAACGGCGTCCTGATCACGGCCTCGCAGGACATGGCGGACTACCTGTCGCTCGACGACGGGCGTTTCGGCAAGGGGATCATGAACGCCGGCCGCGTGAAGCTCGTCATGCAGCTCGAAGAGAGCGAGGCGCGGCTCGTCGGCGAAATCCTGAACCTGTCGGAAAGCGAGATTCTGCAAATCACGAGAAACCGCAGGGGCGAAGCCCTGTTGTCCGTCGGGCAAAGCCGCATAAGCATGGCGATACACGCGAGCGCCAAGGAATACGAAAGCATCACGACGGCCGTATCCGACCTGAAGGCGCGGCGATCCGCCGCAGCCGGGGATGCGTAAAGAAGGGAGCGAAACCGTGATTGCGGAAAAGGATTTAAAAGCCGTGCGGGAAGCCGTCTTTGCGGCCCGGCTCGAAAGCGGGCGCGCGGCGGCGCTTCTCGAAAGCGGAGAGCGGGACGGCGCGCGGCTTACGGCCGGGCTCGACGAGTTGTGCGAAGGCTTTGAACGCGCCGTGATATCGCTTCGCAACCTGTGCGAAAGGACGCGCGAAGGCGCGCCGCCCTCTGCGGATCGCGCGCCGAACGCGCGGGGCATAAGCGTTGCGGGAAGCGCGGAGATAAGCGATTGCGGCCGGCTGCATCTGAAGCTGAACGCGCTTTTGCCGAACTGTCGTTTCGGCGCGCCCGCGTACATCACGGACACCGTGACGCGTCTGCTCGACGATCTCGAGCGCAGGCATCCCCTGCCGTATTTCACCGAGGCGCTGCTCGCAATCGAAGAACACTGCGACATATCCTCCCGCCGGGTTTTCGATCAGGACAACAAGGCGTGGAAGGCCGTGTCCAACGCCCTCAAGGGCCGCCTGATCCCGGACGACGACGGCTTCACGCTCGGCGTGGCCCTCCTGTCCGAGAAAAGCGCCGTCCCCGCCTGTCACATATACTTGTTGCCGCTCGATGAGGCCGGCGATTTCTTTTACCTGCGACAAGGGGAATACGGCTTGCCGTAAGGCCCGCATAAAATCATGCGGGCCGGATGTTCGCACAGTGTTACAAACGCCCGCGATTTTGCCTGTGTTCGGTTACACGGCGGCGCGAATCGGACTTCTTTTTTCGGTTACATCGAAATGCCGTGTAACCGAAGATACTTTGCGGCGGATCCGTATATTCCAATCGATGCGGGGCGTGCGGCTTCGGTTACGCCGCAAGGTGTGTAACCCTCCCCGTATACCTTCGTTTACAAAGAGGTGAGGAAATTGATACTCGATGCGTTAAGCTTTAAAATATTGAAGCTCGCGGGGCTTTACAGATACCTTCCGTACAGAGGCTTCGATACCCGGGGACTTTCGGAATTTGCACACGAAACGGAAACTCTCCGCAGGATGAAGCTCTTGTCGGCGGCGAGAAGCGGAGAATATTTCTCATTGTCGCAAAAAGGATATGCGCTGCTCAAAGACTGCGGCCTACCCTTTGCGCCGCCTTCAAAACGCGCGTACGGCGGCGGTCGTTTCCTCATCCGCCGGCTCGAAGCGGCGTCGATCATGCTCGCCTGTCTGCGGGCGGAAATGAACGTACTCCCGCAGGATGTGTACGCCCTCGCGAAACCGCCCGTGTTTCTGCCCGCTTTTCTGCTGCGCGGGGCGGGGAACGCGAACGGCGCGAACCTCATGAACGCCGCCGCCT
>JAITKU010000159.1 GCA_031278255.1 Eubacteriales Family XIII. Incertae Sedis bacterium
GGAGGGATGCGCATGTATGACAGCGTGGACGTGGCCAAGGCCGCGATACGGCTGGCTGTGACGGGCAGCAGGCAGTCGGAGGAACAGATGATCGAAATGCTGCGGGAAAAGGGCGTCAGGAGCGCCGCCATGGATATAGGCGGCGACATGATCAATTCGATCCACATCATCATCGAGCGGGCCATCACCATATCCCGCAAGACCGGCGTTACGCGGGAAAATCACGTGCAGGACGGCGCGATCGCCGGCGCCGCGCGGGAGGCGATCTCGCAGATCGCGCAGAAAGCGCTGGGTCTGAACGGCGGCGGAAAGATCGCGATCTGCCGGCACAAGGAACATTTGAGCGTCTGCATATTCATGAGCATAGGACTGCTCTATCTGAACGATGTTGTGATCGGGCTTGGGCACCGCTGTCTGCCGTCGGATTGATTCCGCGCGGACAGGGTTTTTCGCCCGCCGGCGGCGCGCGGGAAAGACCTCCGGCGGAACGCCCGCCGGCGCGGGGAAAAGACCTCTGCCGGTCCTCGGAAAAAACTTGATTAAAAAGTAAAAAATGTATTTACACATAGTGTAATTCATGTTACAATATAGAACATGAGGAGACCTTTGTGTTTTGCATTTTTATGTTATGCCGCGGGAATCGCGCTGGAGTATCTCTTCGATCCCGCGTGGGCGGTCTACGCGGCCGCCGCTTGCGCGGCCGCGGGCGCGCGATTTTGTCTGCGCCGGCGGGAACGGGTTTTCGGCACGGCGTTCTGCGCGGCGCTTCGTTTCGCGCCGCTCTTCGCCGCCTTTGCGATCGCGGGCGGCCTGTACTGCGGCGTACAGCTCGACAAGCAGGACCCGCTCGAAAGCCTTGTCGGGACGCGCGCCGCCGTGACCGGCACGGTCGTTTCCATGGAGTCCGTCGAGACGGACTATCACAAGATCACGGTGGCGCTCGCGAATCCCACGCGCGTCGCGGGCGGGCGAAAGCTTCTGGTTCTCGCGCGCGGAGCGGACGCGGACCCAAAGCGTCTGATCGGCGCGCGCGTCACGGCGGAGGGCGAACTGTCGCTGCCGGCCGCGCGGCGGAATCCGGGCTGTTTCGACTACCGCGCCCACCTCAAAACCCAAGGGATTCGCCTCATCCTGTCCTGCGACGCGGGCGACATCGCGCCGGACGGGGAGAGTCCCTATTCCGCGTGGGGCCTGCTTTTGCACCGGCTCGCCGCGCTGAAACACACCTTTCTCGAACGCCTTGAGAAGCACACGAGCGAGGCGGTGCGCGGCGTGATGGCCGGTATGCTCTTCGGCGATTCCTCCCTGATGGACGATGCCGTATACGAGGCTTTTCAGAAGAACGGAACGGCGCACATCCTGAGCGTGAGCGGCATACACGTCGCCATTTTGTACGCCTGTATCGTCAGGCTGCTCGGAAACCGTCGCGGATTTGCGCAGAGCGTCGCGGCGCTTCTCGGACTCTTCCTCTACGCGGCCATGGCGCAGTTCGCCCCCTCCGTCGTGCGGGCCTCCGCGATGATCCTGACGCATATCGTCGCCGGGCTGCTGCGGCGGCGCTACGACCTGCTGACGGGCGCCTGCGCGGCGGCGGGCGCCATGTTGCTGTACAATCCGCTGCAGCTCTTTCACGTGGGCTTTGAACTTTCCTTTCTCGCCATATTCACGATGGCGTTTATGATCCCCTTTCTCGACCGGTATCTGACGCCGCGCAAGACGCGCGCTCTGCGGCGCGCGCAGGGCCGCCCGCAGAGTTCTCTCGCCTGCGGCGCGGCGGACCGGGGTTCCGTTTGGCGCGAGGGCGCGCGCAAGCTGCTGCGCGGCCTTTTGCCCCTGCTCGTGATACAGGCGGGCATGGCGCCCTACACGGCCTACGCTTTCAATTATTTTTCCGTCGCGGCCTTTTTCCTGAATGCCCCCGTCATATTTCTGTCCGGGATCGTCATTCCGGTCGGCGTGGCGCTCATGCCGCTCATGTACGCGGGCGAGACGGTCTTTGGCATAGGGGCTTCGGCGGCGGACATCCTCGTCACGATCATGAACGCGCTGAACGAGGCGGCCTACGAGACCGCTTTCGGACACTTTGCCGTGATGAGTCCGCCGGCGTTCGCCTTGGTCCTCTACTACGGTGTCTTTTTCCTCGCGTCGTCGGAAAGCGCGCGCGTTTTGTGGCAGCGGCGGCGCGTGAAAGGACTCGCGGGCGCGTTCTGCGCCCTGCTGCTCTGCGCCGGTCTGAGCCTGCTCGCGCCCGGCCTCGCGCAGGACAGAAGCGCGCTCGTATTCGTGGACGTGGGGCAGGGGGACTGCCTGCACATCCGCACGCCCTCGGGCCGCAACATCCTCATAGACAGCGGCGGCAGCGCGCATTACTCGGTCGGCGAAAAGACGCTGCTGCCCTATCTTCTGAAGAATGGCGTGGATCGCATCGATCTCGCGCTCATCACGCACCTGCACACGGACCATTGCCAAGGGCTGGCGGAGTTGGCGCGCGAGCTGCCCGTGGACCGGGTCGCGGTATACGAGGGGAACAGGGCGCGCGATATCGAAGTCACCGAAAAGACGGGTCTGCCGGCCGACCGCGTCCTCTACGTGTACGCCGGGGAGCGCGTGACGCTCGATGAGGATGTGTACGTGGAAATCCTGTTCCCGAAAAAGCAGGAGGCGGCGGACGGCGCGCAAGCGCTTCTCGCGGACGACGAGAACAAAAACAGCCTGCTCATGCGGCTCGTGTACAGGGGCGTATCGGTACTGATGACGGGGGATATCGGCTTTGCGGGGGAGGAGGCGATACTTACGAGCGTCGGCGCGGGCGGACGGCTGCGCGCCACCCTGCTCAAGGTGGGGCACCACGGCAGCCGCTATTCGACGAGCGACGCCTTTCTCGCGGCCGTCGCGCCGCGCGTCGCCGTCATACAGGTGGGAAAGAACACCTACGGCCATCCGCATCCCGACGTGTTGCAAAAGCTCGCGGACGCCGGGATTTCGGTCTGCCGAAACGACACGGACGGCGCGATCCTGCTGCGCATAGACGCGGACGGCACGGCGCTTGTCCGCACCATGCTGCGGGCGCCGGAATAGAGAAATTTAACGACGGCGTCAGTCCCCCGCCTCTACAGGCGGCGGGTTTCAGCTTCACAAGCTGTCAGTGGCGGGTGCAATCCCCCACTGACGCCTATGTTTTGAGGGGCGGCGGGGACGGTAAACT
>JAITKU010000163.1 GCA_031278255.1 Eubacteriales Family XIII. Incertae Sedis bacterium
TAACACATACAATGTTGGAATTGTGCGATTTACCGGCACGGGCCACAGTGCCAAACCTGCCCAATACACAAAAGAACCGTCCCCGTGTGTACTTTGTCAGTGACCTCCCTGTGAGCGTGGGGACCGCGCCGCGCCCGCGGAATTTAACCTGAATTTCACGAGAGAAGGGCTTGGGTTTTTGCATTGCCATGATACATTGTATCGCATGAAGACCTCAATGCGATGCCGCGCTCGCGGGCGGCACGAAAAACGAAAGGATGGTAATGCAATGCACAAGGGCAATTCGAGAACGGGAGCGACGATCCGGCGCGTTTTCGCGATGATCGTCGCGTTGACGCTCGCGGCCACACTCCTGCCGGGAACCGGCGCGTTTGCGGCGGCGATTCCGGATCTGGACCTCAAATTCGACGGCGATCTCACAAATGCCGGCACGAGCGGACCGGCAGCCGTCACAATGGTCGGCACCGCGGAGTACCAAACGGACGAACAGGCCGACGCGGCGGCGATCCGACTGGGCTATGAGGATTATGTGCGGCTTGACGGCGCGGAGGACCCCATCGACTACGCGGGCAGCTTCTCCATCGCTTTTTGGATGAAGCTTACGGGGCGCGCGGGCGGCGATCCCGTGCTGATGGGCAACAAGAACTGGGACAGCGGCGCAAATCCGGGTTGGTGTCTGAACTCTACGTCGGCAATCCGCGTGAATTACAGAACGTCCGAGGGCGACCGGGGCGACATCAACATCATCGACACCGCCGAAACGGCGGCGTGGACGCACATCGCCGTGACCTTCAACATGGAGGCCGGAGAGGTCAAGACCTACGCCAACGGCGTTTGCACCAATGTCGAAGACACAAAATCCCTGGCGGGGAATCTGAACGGCGCCGGGCCGACCCTGCTGGGGCAGGCCTATGCGAACAGCGGCCTTTACAACAAGGGCAACATATACGCCGGTTATCTGCTGCGGAATTTCATCATGAAGCAGGGCGTGCTTACGGAAACGGACATTGTGGCGCTGTATGGCGTTTTGGCCCCGCGCGAGCCCTTTGCGCCGACGGACGCGGTCGTTTATCCGCATTCGGTGCGGATCAACAAGGGGGATCGGATGCGTTTTGTCGCCGATGTAAACGGTACGGGCGATCCGGCGCCGGAGGATCAAGCGGTCACATGGAGCGTTGCGGGCGCGCATTCCGCGGATACGCGCATCGAGGCGGACGGCAATCTGATCATCGGCGCGGACGAAACGGCGGAGAATCTCGCCGTCACGGCAACATCGCGCGCATACGAAGCGTATTCCGACACCGCCGTCGTCAGCGTGACGACGCCGCGTGACGACGGAGGGATCGCGTTCGGCGTGGTATCCGACGTGCACGTCGGCTCCGTAACGGACCTCACCGTCGGCAATAACGCGCGCGCGGCCAAGGCTTTCGCGTTCTTTGGCGATCCGGCGCTGCAAGCGGAACGCCTCGTCGTCGACGGCGATCTGACGGGCGTCGGATCCCTGCGGGAATTCGCGGTGTTTCGCGACTTGCGCGACGCGAAGCTGGACATCCCGTTGCTCGCGTCCATGGGCAACCACGATGAAAATCAATGGGAATACTTCGAGAAGGCCACGGGTAGCCTCGCCAACGACGTGCAGCTCATAAACGGCTACCATTTCATCACGGTAAGCCCCGGATCCGGCGCAATCGATCCCGCCACGGGACGCGCAACGGGCAGGGGTACGGGCAGCTACGCTTACGCGGCCGCTTGGCTGGCGGAACGGATCGCAAGCGCCGAGGCGGCGGATCCCGTCAAACCGATATTCGTGTTTTTCCATCACCCGATGGCGGGTACGCATTATCTCTCGAACGAGCAGGGCGCATCCGGCCTGACCGAGGTGCTCACCGGCCACAATCGCGTCGTCGCGTTTTCCGGCCACAGCCACGGCGTGAACAACCATCCTCTGAACATCTGGCAGGACGGCGGCTTCACGACGGTGAACACGTCGGCGACCTGCGGGGGTGAGCTCGAAAAAGCGGTAAACGCGGCCGGCGGCAACATTCCGTCCGGCATCGGCGAATCGTCCCAAGGCCTGTACGTTACGGCCGACGCTGCGGGCAATGTGTCCATCGCCACACGCGATTTTCTGAACGACCGCTGGCTCGATACGTGGCGCTTTGACGTTACCGGGGCATTGCCGTACACAACGGCGGGACGCGTCGCACAGGCGCAGGCACCGTTTTTCCCAAGCGAAGCGGAGATCCGGATGACATCCGCGGACATGCGCTCCGTCGGCTTTGAATTCGATTCGGCGCGCGTGGCGGAGAACGCCGTCGGCGACATGGTGTACTATTATCGTTACGCGATCACGAATACGGAAACAAACGAAACGGTAAAGGAATACAAAGACTGGTCGGGTTGGTTCTTCAAGGATCCGCCCGCCGTGCTGCGCCAAGAGCTTCTCGGGCTGGAGCCGGCCACGGCGTATGAGCTGCGCATCCACGCGGTGGACGCCTATGGCAAAGAGAGCGCGGACTTCCTGTCGAAGACCTTCGCGACGACGGCCGTAAGCAATACCCCGCACGGCCCGATAGACTACGTATTGACCTTTGACGATACGCTGGACAATGCCGGGACCGAACCCGCCGACGTGCGGATGTTCCGTCTGGCGGAGAAGCCCGAGATCTACCACACGACACCGCAATACGGCGAAGGCAAGCACGGCCGGGCGATCTATCTCATGCCGCGCGGCTTTGTGGATTTGGACGGCGCCGGCGCGTACATCGATTACGGGCAAAGTTTTTCCACGGCCTTCTGGATGAATGTCGATTATCTCCGCGACGACGGGGAGCCCTGCCTGCTCAGCAACCGCAATGAGGACAATTCGGATCAAAAGGGCTTTACCTTCCGCAAAAACAGAAGGGGCGACGAAAACTGGCTGATACTCGAGTACAATCCGACGAGCGGCGCATATCAAAAGCTGTGGCTCACGCCAATCGCGCTGCACGAATGGATACACGTGAGCGCAACCTTCGATTATGAGAACAACAAGGTCATCGCATACGTAAACGGCGAGAAGGCGGCCGAGGCCGAAGCGAATCTGTCCGGCGGCATCGGCGGCATAACGGGGGACGGCAAGAACAAGAGCACCTTCCTCGGTTCCAGCCCGTGGAACTACACCGAAGAACACGGCGGCTTCAACGGCAGCGGCAGCGACAACGGCGTCACCGATGCGGACGGGCAGCCCGAGGGACGGCAGACCATCAAGTTTTGGGCGGACGACTTCGTCATGAGCAGCTGCGTGTATACGCAGGATGAAATACTTGCGCTGATGGATGACGCGACAAGCCGCCCCGATCACTGCGCGGTGAGCTTCGACACGGACGGGGGCGATCCCGTGCCGGTCACGCAAACGGTGTACAAGGGCCGTTTCGCATCCCTTCCCGTGGCGGTTGCGAAGGAAAACCACACATTCGGCGGCTGGTATGCCGGAGCGGCGGAATTCGATTTCGGGACGCCCATCACGGGGGACATTGCGCTGAAAGCCCAATGGATCGCCGTCGATGAAACGATCCCGGACGAAGACGAAACATCGCCCGGCGGCGTCACGCTCGGCCTGACGGGTCCGCGCGCCGTCAAAACCGGCAAGGACGTCGTCTACGAGCTGACCGCGGCGGACACGAAGGGCTTGAACTATCTCAGCCTCACGGTGACGGCGAGCGGGCTTACGCTCAAGAAGCTTGAGGCTTTGAACGGCTGGCGTCTGTATTCCGACGCGACCGCGACCGACGTCGAAGCGGGGCTTTTGGGTCAAGATGTCCTGATCGCGAGCGATGCCGTGCCGGTTCTCAGACTCACGTTCACCGCAGGCGACGCGGGCGACGCGAGCGTGAGGCTCAGCCGGGTCAAGGCGGGCGGCATCGTCACGGGCGAGAACGGACAAGCCGGCTCGTCTTGGTACGCCGTGACCGGGGTTTTCACGGCCGGCGTCGCGATCAAGGCGGACCTCGCCCTCGACATCAACGGGGACGACAAAGAGGACCTGCTCGACTTCATCCTGGCGCAGTACCACTACAGGCTCACGAGCGCCTCCGCGTTGTGGAACGAGCGGGTTGCCAAGGCCGACACGAACGGCGACGGC